>NZ_JACSLS010000006.1:0-127216 GCF_018618235.1 Exiguobacterium sp. s26
TGAATGCCGACTTCTCGCCATAAAAAACACTCCCCAATCAGATAAACAGATTTGTTATTTCATCTGTCTACCTATTGGGGAGCATATCACGCTCGGCATGGACCTTCTTGTATTACGCTTCGAACAACAATTGTTCTGGATCTTCAATCATGTCTTTAATGTGCTTGAGGAACGTCACGGCCTCACGACCATCGACGATACGGTGGTCATATGAGAGCGCCACGTACATCATCGGTCGGTTCTCCATCGTTTCCGCGTCGATAGCGATTGGGCGGAGTTGAATCGAGTGCATCCCGAGAATCGCGACTTGTGGGCCGTTCAAGATCGGTGTCGACAAGAGTGAGCCGAAGACGCCACCGTTCGTGATCGTGAACGTTCCACCTGTGAGGTCGCTCAACCCGAGCTTGTTATTGCGTGCTTTATCGGCGAGGTGCAAGATGTCTTTCTCGATCTCACCGAAGTTCTTGCGATCCGCTTCGCGGACGACCGGGACAACGAGACCGTCCGGAGCCGACACGGCGATACCGATATCATAGTATTTTTTCAAGACGATCTCGTTGCCTTGAATCTCAGCGTTCAAGTACGGCATCCGTTTGAGTGCCGCGACGGCCGCCTTCGTGAAGAACGACATGAACCCGAGTTTGACGTCGTTGTCTTTGATGAACTTCTCTTGGCGACGTTTGCGGAGCGCCATGACAGCCGACATATCGATTTCGTTGAACGTCGTCAGCATCGCTGCCGTCTGTTGCACTTCGACGAGACGGTTGGCAATCGTTTGACGACGGCGCGTCATTTTGATGCGCTCTTCGTCTTTGCCGCTCGCTGCTGGTTGCGGTGCCGCTGCCGGAGCTTTCGGTGCTTGTGGCGTTGGCGTCGGTGCCGGTTTCGACTCGTGGCTCGTCACGTCATGGACGTTGATGCGGCCGATCGGGTCGTTCGTTTGGATGGCTGACAAATCGATGCCTTTCTCACGGGCCAATTTGCGGGCCGCCGGTGTCGCGATCGGTCCTTTGCCTGGGCTCGCGACATGTTCTTCACGGCGCTCGACTTTCTTCGCTTCTCCGACCGCTTCGACTTTCGTCTCAGCTGGTGCTGGAGCAGTTTCTGTCGCCGCTTCCGTTTTTGTCTTCGTCGCGACAGCCGTGCCGCCACCAGTACCTGAGCTGAGGCGAGCGATCACTTGTCCGACTTGGACCGTGTCCCCTTCGGCCGCCAATTGCTCGTCGAGCGTACCCGACTCATCGGCAGGCACCTCGATGTTGACTTTGTCTGTCTCAAGTTCGACGATGGCTTCCCCTTTTTCGACATGGTCGCCTGGCTGTTTGAGCCAAGACGCGACCGTTCCTTCCGTAATGGATTCTGCTAATTCCGGTACTTTGATTTCGATCACAATGAGTTCCCCCTTAACTTATTTACGATCTTTTTGGTATGTGCTCGTGCCGGCAGCAGCCGAGACGGCGTCACGTGAAATGGCTTCACGGATGATGCGTGCTTGTTCTTGTTTATGGGCTGTCGGGTTTCCTTCAGCCGGACTCGAACGGCGACGACGGCCGACGTAGCGGACGTTCAGACGGTTCGATGTGACCGCTTCGAGACGCGGCTCGATGTACGTCCATGCCCCCATGTTCTTCGGTTCCTCTTGAACCCAGACGATCTCTTTCGTGTTTGGATAGCGGCTGATCAATTCACGGATCTCGCGGACCGGGAACGGATAGATTTCTTCGACGCGGATGATGTGCAGGAAGTCGAGTGACTCCTCTGACTTCATCGTCGCTTCTTGGAGATCGATCGCCATCTTCCCTGAACAGAAGACGAGACGTTCGACTTTGTCCGGATTCTCACCGAGACCGACTTGTTCGATGATCGGACGGAAGTTATTGTCTGACAGTTCATCGACCGATGAGGCTGCAAGCGGATGACGGAGCAGGCTCTTCGGTGTCATGATGATCATCGGACGGACTTGTTCCGTGTCGAGCATCTTCGCCTGACGACGCAAGATGTGGAAGTACTGCGCGGCCGTCGACAAGTTCGCGACCGTCCAGTTTTTCTCTCCGGCGAGCGTCAAGTAACGTTCCATACGGGCGCTCGAGTGCTCTGGCCCTTGGCCTTCATACCCGTGCGGCAACAGCATGACGAGACCTGACTTCTGTCCCCATTTGGCGCGGCCGGCCGAGATGAACTGGTCGAACATAACCTGGGCCGAGTTGGCGAAGTCACCGTACTGTGCTTCCCACAGCACGAGCGTGTCTTGGGCGAAGACGTTATAGCCGTATTCGAAACCGAGCACTGAACCTTCCGAGAGCGGGCTGTTGTGCACCGAGAACGAGGCGTTCGCCGTCGACAAGTGATGGAGCGGCGAGAACTTCTTGCCTGTCTCGACATCGTTCAACATGATGTTACGTTGCGCGAACGTACCTCGCTCCGAATCTTGTCCGCTCAAACGGATTGGTGTGCCGTCCGAGATGATCGAGGCGTAAGCGAGCGTTTCGGCATGGCCCCAGTCGACTTTCCCTTTGTCCGCGAACGCGTCACGGCGACGGTCGAGCACTTTTTGCAGCTTATGGAACACGCCGAAGCCTTCCGGCCAGACGAGCAATTCGTCATTCAATTGCTGGAGCACGTCACGTTCGACACCTGTCTCAACGAACGGGAAGCCTTTGTGGACCGCTTCCGGCAAGATGATGTCGGCATCTTCTTCTTCGGCCGGGACGAGGTCACGGGCCGATTTGAGACGATCTTCAATCGATTGCTCGATCGTCGCTTTGTCTTCTTTCGACATGACGCCTTCCGCTTCGAGCACGTCGGCATAGACATGACGGACCGATTTGTGTTCTTTGATGGCCTTATAGAGCACTGGGTTCGTGTTCATCGGCTCATCCATCTCGTTATGACCGTAGCGGCGGTAGCCGACCAAGTCGACGAGAATGTCTTTATGGAACTTGGCGCGATACTCGCTGCACAGTTTAGCGACAGCGACACACGCTTCCGGATCGTCCGCATTGACGTGGAACACCGGAATCTCATAGCCTTTGGCGATATCACTCGCATAACGTGTCGAGCGCGAGTCGCTCGGGTCGGTCGTGAAGCCAATCGTGTTGTTGGCGATGACGTGGACCGTCCCGGCTGTACGATAACCATTCAAGTTCGTCATGTTGAGCGTCTCGGCGACGATGCCTTGACCTGGGAACGCGGCGTCCCCGTGAATCAAGATTGATGCCGCCTTGTCGTCATGTTGGACGGCCATCCCTTTTTCAGAGCGGTCGTCTTGCGCGGCGCGCGTATACCCTTCGACGACCGAACCGACGAACTCGAGGTGACTCGGGTTGTTGGCGAGGTTCAAGCGGACCTCTTTCTTCTCTTCTAACACTCTGCGGTCGAGACCGAGGTGATATTTCACGTCGCCGGACCAACCGAAGTTGATGCCGATCGATCCTTCCGACGGAATCAATTCTTTATTCGGAGCGTGCTGGAACTCAGCGAAAATCATCTCATACGGTTTGCCGAGCACGTGCGCGAGCACGTTCAAGCGTCCACGGTGGGCCATCCCGATGTTGATATGTTCTGACCCGCTCGAGATGAGGCCGCCGACCATCGCGTCAAGGAGCGGCACCATCGCGTCGAGCCCTTCGATTGAGAAGCGTTTTTGTCCGACGTATGTCTTATGAAGGAACGACTCGAACAACTCTGTTTCCGCTAGACGTTGGAACAACTCGATTTTCTCGTTCTTCGAGTATTTCGCTTTCAATGCGCCCTGCTCGATGCGGCGGCGAATCCAACGCTTCTCTTCCATGTCATCCAAGTGACGGAGCTCGATGGCGACCGGTCCTGTATAGACGTCAAGCAAGTGACGAACGAGCTCGAGCGCGTTCGCACCCGGCTTCGGCACGTCTTCCGACAACAAGTGAGCCGGTACTTGCTCGAGGTCCGCTTCACTCAACCCGTAGCGGTCAAACGCAAATAAGCCGTGCTCGCGCGGGTGGTCTTTGAGCGGATAGATGTCGGCCGCTTTATGGCCGAGTGCCCGGATATCATTGACCAACCGTGTCGCTGCCACGACTTTCTCTAAATCAAACGATGCAGCCGGCGCGACAGGTGCGCTCGTTTCCGGTGCCCCGTGTTCGTCAAAGTATTGACGCGTCTCCGCATCGACTGATTCTGGGTCTTCCACATACTGCTCGTACAATTCAACGATATAGCCTAAGTTTGGACCATAAAATGCTTGCACTTCTTCGCGACCGTTCGACGACTCTCCCATTGAATAAATCCCCCTATCCGTTCCTGTGCGCCCGATGTGTGAACGCTTTCATTTTAACATTAAGCACGAAGCAGTTCATCCTTCTGATTCGTCCTGCAAAAAGAGCCAAATCTTGCCTCTTTCTCTCCTCTCCATACTACACCTTTCCATATGGAAAGACCCTTTCAAATTCACAATTCGTCCATACTATTTCAATAAGTTTTCCTTATCAACAAATTGTGAAATCATGCGTTTGTTTCAACAATTTCAAAAATAGGTGAAACCTTGTTTCAATCTGCCCCGTATAGTACGGTAATCCAGTTGGAAAATACTCTCAACGAAAGCAAGGTGACCTTATGTTATCCGTACAAAACGTACACAAGAAAATGGGGCAGACGAACGTCCTGACAAACGTCAGTTTTGACGTCACCCCTGGAGAAATCTTCGGATTCCTTGGACCGAACGGCGCCGGGAAGACGACGACGATCCGCATCATCACCGGACTCATGCCGACGACACACGGAACTGTGACTGTCGACGGGTTCGACGTCTCAACAGATCGCCAACAAGCGCTCAGTCGCATCGGAGCCATCGTCGAGAACCCGGCCTTCTATCCATATTTGACGGGCCGCGAGAACTTGATTCACGCGATGAACTTGATTCCCGGCTTAAAGAAAGTTGATTTGAACGCCCTCGGTGCCCTCGTCGGACTCGAGACGAAACTTGATATGAAAGTGAAACAATACTCGCTCGGGATGAAACAGCGCCTCGGGATTGCCCGTGCCCTACTCCATAACCCGAAAGTTTTGATTCTCGACGAACCGACGAACGGGCTCGACCCGGCCGGAATCGCCGATTTGCGTAACTACTTACGGCATTTAGCCGACCATCGCGGCATCGCCATCCTCATCTCAAGTCATTTATTGAGCGAGATGGAACTGATCACCGATCGGTTCGCCATCATCGACCAAGGACAAATCAAATCGATTCAAGGTGACGGCGAAGCGAAGACGGAGAGCGTCATCCTCTGTAAAGTCGACCGCAAACAAATGAACGAGGCGCTCGATGTCGTCGCACTCGCGTTCGATGACGTGAAAATCATTCAACAATCGGCCGAGACGTTCATCGTCCCACGTCCGGAAACGGATATCCCGCACTTGTTGAAACATCTTGTCGATCGCGACATCGCGGTCTATCAAATCGGCATGAAACACGAGACCCTTGAGGAGCAGTTCTTGAAAGTGACGAAGAAAGAAGGAGGCACGAACAATGCGTTCATTACTAGCCAATGAATTTATGAAGTGGCGGCGCACGATCAAACCGTTGATCGCGCTCGGCATGTATACCGGGATTATCATCTTGACGTACTTCATCGTCCGGAGCGGCGACAATCCAGGTGACGCGGAAACATTCGTCAACTATGCGACGATGGCCGCCATGACGTTCCTCGGTATTTTCACGATCGTGTTCACAGCCGAGATGATTGGAAATGAGTTGAAATTTGATACGTTGAAGCACTTGCTCATGAGCCCTTACTCGCGTGACCGGATTTTACTCTCGAAACTTGTCGCCGCGCTCTTGATCATGCTCGTCCAATTCGTGTTCATCCTTGCCGTCACGTATGGCTTCGCCTGGACGCTCGACGGAGCATTGACGTTCGAGCAGTTCCGCAACGTCTTACTTAGTGTCTCGAGCGGCGTCTTCGTCATCTTCTTGACGCTCATGTTCTCGGTCGTCTTCAAGTCCGTCGGTGTCGTCATCGGCTTCACCGTGCTCGCGAACTTCGTTTCGACGATGATCGGCGGACTCCTCATCGCTTGGAAGCCGGACATTGCCAAATGGATCGTCTTCTTGCATACGGACCTGTCGATTTATTACCAGAGCCCTGGCTTCATGGAAACAATGGACGTAACGATTTGGTTCTCGGCGTTCTATGTGTTGATTCATATCGTCGCGTTCTATATCATCACAGCATTCGTATTCCGAAGCAAAACGTTCGCTGAATGACGATTAACGCAGTCGGCAGAGTGGTACTTCATAATGTGAGACTCATTTTGAATGGAGGGACCACGATGTCAAAGACGGCGTTACTCATCATCGACATGTTCAATGATTTCGACTTTGTCGGCGGGGAGGACCTACTTCGAAACACGGAGCCAATTGTCGACCCGATATTAAAACTGAAGCGGCATTTTAAGGCGAACGATTGGCCGGTCATCTATTGCAACGACAACTTCGGTCAGTGGAAAGACAGCACCGAGGATATCATCCGTCACGTCGAGTCGTCGAAAGGCAGCTCTATCGCAAAACGGATTGCACCGGAAGACAAAGAGTATTTCATCATCAAACCAAGGCACTCGACGTTTTACGGGACGCAGCTCGATATCTTGTTGCGTCAACTTGAGGTCACATCGCTCGTCCTGACCGGTGTCGCCTCGGACATCTGTATCTTGTTCTCGGCGAACGACGGCTATATGCGCGAGTATGAGCTCCACGTCCCGCGCGACTGTGTCGCCGCCGAGACGGACAAGCGCAACGACAGCGCCTTGACCGTCATCCACGAGGCGCTCGGCATTTCGACCGATGATGCCGACACGTATATAAAAGATACCCAGGTGTGATAAAAGCCTCTGATTGTTGGACACAGAATCCCAACATTTCAGAGGCTTTTTCGTTTTGTTTTCAGCTATGCTTGATATATGAAGAAACAATGAAGGATGTGACAACATGTATCTCACAATTGGATTATCGTTACTCGTTTGCGTGCTTGCCCTCATTTTTACGATCATGGTCGGACTCGGGAAAGACAAATCAGACTACAATCAAAAGAAAAGCTGGTCAATGGTGTCGTGGACGTATATCGTCTTGTTCCCGGTCTCATTTTTGGCGCTCGGCCTGTTATACTATTTCATTACCCGATGACCTCGTTCATCGGGATTTTTTATTTGACCGCGACGGTGATGCCGATTGGATAATGACGCGTCCCCCGCTTCGGTTCGACGAGCACGCCTCGCTGGTAATAGAACTCGGTCGATGTGAAGGCCGTAAATAATTCCTCAAACTCGGCCTCAGTGAACTGATGGGCATGGAAGGGCTCATTCGTCGGTTGCCCAACGCCTTGACCGAACGGTGTCGACAACACCAAGATTCCGCCTGGCTTCAATAAGTCCCACACGTTCGCCATGAACGCCTCATAGTCGGTGACATGTTCAATCGTCTCGAAGCTGACGATGCAATCGAACGTCCCCAGTTTGTCCGGCAACGTCCGGTCGACGACATCGCCGACGATATAGTTGACGTTCGGATGGTGATAACGCCCTTTCGCATAACGTGTCGCCTCTTCTGACAAGTCGACAGCGACGACCTCGGTCACGATCCCTTTCAAGTTCTTCGCAATCAATTGACTGCCATATCCACTCCCACTCGCAAAATCGAGGACGCGTCCGTTCATGTATAACAAGGCGAAATGGTAACGGGCGATATGTTCGAGCAACAAGCCGTTCAGCGGGTCCATGCGATCTGGGATGACCCGTTCTCCCGTATAATCTAATGTCATAAATTCTCCTTTGGAAAGCTACTGTGCTTTCATCTTAGTCTTCCTAGCACGCCACGACCACAAAAAAAGAGAAAAGATTGTCTCCAACCTTTCCTCTCCTCGTTATTGGTCTTGCTTGAAGCGAAGTAAATCCGAATAGATGAGCTGGTCGTTCATCTCAAGGATTTTATTCGCTTCTTCTTCAAGTGGCGTACATGCTGCACCATCTTCAGCGACTTCGCCAGTCTTGGCGTCATAACACATCGACTGCGTGAACAGATGGTCTTGCGTCACGACCGTTCCATCACGGAAGATGGCGCGGTCATAATGCTCTTTCGAGAACAAGTCATTCCCGAATCCGACCTGTTCAGACGTATCGATTCCGAGCAAGTGCTGAATCGTCGGGTTCATGTCGACGTGACTTCCGATTGTCTCGTGCACTTCACCCTTGTCTTGGCCCGGTAAGTGGATCGCGAACGGAACCGCTTGAAGTTTAGCCACATCGTATGGCGTCAACTCGTCTTTGCCGAGCAAGTCGGCCATCGCGTCATTATGGTTCGTCGAGATCCCGTAATGGTCACCGTAGACGACGAAAATCGTGTCGTCCCACATGCCGTTCGCCTTCAACTCATCGATGAACAAGCCGAGGGCATAATCCTGGTAAGCGAGCGCTTGCGGGAAGTTGTTGAGTGTCGTCGAGTTCGTCTCGAATTTCGGGACGAGCTCGTGCTTTTCACTCGGCATCGTATACGGGAAGTGGTTCGTCAGCGTGATGAACTTCGCGTAGAACGGTTCCGGAAGCTCTTCGAGCATCGGTACCGATTGGCGGAAGAACTCATCATCGAGTAGACCCCACTCCGTCATATCCTCGGGGTTTCCGAGGTCATAGCTGGCTTCGTCAAAGAACTTGTCGACGCCGATGTTTTGATACATCTGGTCGCGGTTCCAGAACGATTTGTTGTTGGCGTGGAACACGGCCGAGTAATAGTTGTCATCTTTGATGACTTCTGGTAACGCGTTATATTCGTTGTCGGCGTTCGTGAAGTAGACTCCTCCACGTGAGAGGCCGTAAAGCGAGTTATCGAGTGCGAACTCGGCATCTGACGTCTTCCCTTGGCCGGTCGTATGGTAATAGTTCGGCCAGTAGTGGGACTCTTCGATCAGTTTGTTCAAGTTCGGCGTGATGTACTCGCCGTTCGACGCTTTCATGTTGTGCGTGAAGTTTTGGGCCGACTCGAACGAGACAACGACCACGTTCTTGCCTTTATACTTCCCGAACATCTCCGGGTCCGGAGCCGCATAGTTCTGACGTGTGAAATTCTCGACTTCATCCAGTTCAGAACCGTCTGCGAGCGCCTTCTGGGCCGACGTCTTCGTTTGGAGCATGGCGTCGTAGACGTGGAAGTTGAACGTTCCTAAGTTTTTAACCAACAGCTCTCGGTCGAACGAGCGCGTCAACAGTTCTGGACGCTCCGTTTCGGCGAGGACGAGGTTGAACCCGAACAAGGCCGCGGCCGCACCGAACGTGATTAAGACGCGGCGTTGCGATGCCTGGCTCGTCTCGTTCATCTTCCATAGTAGGAATGGAAGCACAACGAGGTCCCCTAATAGGAGCAAGTCTTTCCATTCGAGAAGCGACAGGAATGAAGACGAGAGCGTCTCCATGTTCGACGACTGGAACAAGACCGGTACGGTCAAGAAGTCTGTGAACTCACGATAGTACGTCGTATCCGCGAACAAGATGAGCGAGGAGACGAGGTACAGACTGTACAGTGCCCACTTCCGCTTATTCCCCCCAAAGAAGAAGCTGAAAGCGAACAGGAACAACGTGAAACTGAGCGGGTTGATGATGAGGATGAATGCCTGGACCGCGTTCTCGGCCGGCATATTGAAGAAGAACTGATACGCGATCAGCGACTTCGTCCATAACAGGATGGTGAACATCCAAAACAGACGGTGTGTCTTGAACGAGTCGAGCGCCGTCTGGCGGAAGCGGTCCATCCTTCCTTTCGATTGATTCATGGGATTCATGTAAACACTCCTTATATGGAATTCAAGTTAAAGATTCATTTTCTTTTTAGACGTATAAGCTATATTTTAACGTTCCCTTGAACTCAATTCAACTAATTGACGTTTACAACTATACACAAACTTAACAATCCGATTGCAATGTTTACGAAAAAAAGACTACCGAGTCGCCTCGGTAGCCGATTACGAGTGATTCGCTCACCCGATGATATCCATCCAAATTTTTACTGTACTCGCTAAAATGAGTAACGCTAAAATCATCTGCAGTGATTTCGTCTTCATGTTTTTACCGACGTTCGCGCCGAGCGGTGCGGCGATCAAACTGGCGATAATCATGATGACGGCAGGTTCCCACACAATTTGGTCGGTGATGATTTTCCCTGCTGTCGAGCCGATTGACGAGATGAACGTGATGGCGAGCGAACTCGCGATCGCCATCTTCGTCGGAATCCGGAGCACGACGAGCATAATCGGCATCAAAATGAACGCGCCTGCCGCCCCGACGATTCCCGCGGCCACCCCGACGACGAACGCCGAACTCGCTGCAATCACTTTATTGAATGTGACTTGGTCGAGCGGGACGTCCTCGACGTTCTTTTTCGGTAAGAACATCATGATTGTCGCAATCGTCGCGAGCACGGCGTAGACGACGTTAATCAAGTTCTCAGACAAGAGCGTCGAGCCGTAGCCGCCGATGAAACTCCCGATCAACACGGCGACACCCATATACAGGATGAGCTGCTTGTTCAAGTAGCCGCCTTTCCGGTATGCGTAAATCCCACCGATTGTCGCGAAGAAAACTTGAATCGCGCTGATTCCCGATACTTCATGGGCGCTGAACGCTGCGAAGCCGAGAAGCGGTGGAATGTACAACAGCATCGGATATTTAATAATCGATCCGCCAATCCCGACCATCCCCGAAATGAACGACCCGATAAAGCCGATCAAAAAGATGGTGATAATAAATCCAAATTCCATATTAACTCCTCCAATTCCCTACCCTCTATATAAGTAAGTTTTATTGTTGTTCCCAAGCAATCATGCCGCCTGAGATATCATAAATTTCCGTGTAGCCACGTTCTTGCAACAGCTGTGCCGCTTGAGCACTTCGATTTCCGCTCTGGCAGATGACATAAATCGGTTCATCTTTCGGATAAGGTAATTCGGTTGCATTTAATGATGAAAGTGGTGCGTTCACCGCTCCTTCAATATGCCCCCCCTCGTATTCATCCACTTCTCGGACGTCTAACAAGGTTATTTCTTCGTTTTCCAATCTGTTTTGTAGTGTTTCGACGTCGATTTTTGTAATTTCACTCTCATCTGACGTAAAAAGAACGATTCCGACCGTCGCTAGCACTAAAATCGATACAATCATCATGATTTTCTTCAATTTTCGACCTCCGATTCTTTTTCTTGCATTCAGTATACCTCAGGGGGTATATTAAAAACAACGAAAGAAACTCACTTCAAAAATTCTTGAATCACAAAGGAGATTTATCACTCATGAAAACCATTTCGACTACTGAACTAGAAAAGTTGCTTCAATCTGATGAGACGCTTAACTTGATTGATGTTCGAGAGACAGACGAATTTGCAGGTGGCCACATCAAGCAAGCGAAAAACGTCCCACTCTCTGAATTCGGTGCGAAAGTCGATGAGCTCGATCGTTCGAAACCGATTCACGTCATCTGTGCGGCAGGCGGACGAAGCATGAACGCTTCGGCTTACCTCGACTCACTCGGCTTCGATGGCGTCAACGTCGATGGCGGCATGATGTGCTGGACAGGTGAAACGGTCTAACAATCTTCTATATATACAGTTAAAAAAACACAGTCGTTTACAGTCAACTATTCTTAGGGGGTATTCCACATGTTATTACGTTATTTCTATGATCAAAAATTAGCACAAGCATCTTATATGGTCGGTTGCCAAATGACCGGCGAAGCCGTCGTCATCGACCCGGCCCGTAACATCACACCGTATCTTCAGGAAGCTGAAAAAGAAGGCATGAAAATCGTCGCGACGGCTGAGACTCACATCCACGCCGACTTCGTATCAGGTTCACTCGAGCTTGCGAAACGCACCGGTTCAACAGCTTATCTCTCAGACGAAGGTGACGCGTCATGGAAATATGCGTTCGCGAAAGACATCGATTCAAAACTCGTCAAAGATGGCGACACGTTCAAAGTCGGTAACGTCACACTCGAAGTCATGCATACACCAGGTCACACGCCAGAACACATCTCGTTCTTGCTCTACGACCGGAACCAAACACAACCGATGGGCATCTTCACAGGCGACTTCGTCTTCGTCGGCGACATCGGTCGTCCTGACCTGCTCGAAGAAGCAGCCGGCGTAAAAGGAACGACAGCCATCGGTGCCGAGCAAATGTTCAACTCGCTCAAGAAGTTCAAAGCTCTTCCTGACTTCGTTCAAGTCTGGCCGGGCCACGGTGCCGGCAGTGCCTGTGGGAAAGCACTCGGCGCCATCCCGACATCGACAGTCGGTTACGAGAAAGCGACGAACTGGGCACTTCAAATGACTGATCAAGATGCGTTCATCAAAGAGTTGACGACGGATCAACCAGAACCGCCGAACTACTTCGCAATGATGAAGAAAGTAAACAAAGAAGGCATTCAAGTGACGAACATGATCGCTCGTCCGGAAGTCGTCGGTACGGACCGCCTCGACACGCTCGTCGACGAGACACAAGTCGTCGATACACGTACAGGGGAAGAATTCGCCAAAGGACACGTCCCTGGCACCATCAACATCCCATACAACACGAAATTCGTCTCATGGGCCGGCTGGCTCGTCAACTTCGACAAAGACATCACGCTCATCGCGAGCGCGGAAGACGTCGAACAAGTGCAGACGGATCTTCAATCAATCGGTCTCGACCGTCTCCGCTTCATCGTCCCAGTCGAAGAGCTCGATCAAGAACTCTTGACGGAAACGTACACGGACGTGACAGCGGAACAAGCGATTGAATCAGCTGAAAAAGGTGACGTCTTCGTCCTCGACGTCCGGAATGCGACGGAATGGAACGCGAGCCACTATGAGAAAGCAGAGCGCATCCTACTCGGTAAGTTGGCGCGCGACCACGAAGGTCTCCCGACAGACCAAACGATCGCCGTTCACTGTGCGTCAGGCGTCCGTTCACGGATGGCCGCGAGCGTGCTTCAATCACTCGGCTACAAGGATATCCAAAACATCCTCGGTGGCTACGGTGCGATGAAGACTGTCCTCAATGCAGAACAAATCGGCTAATGCTATACTACAAACAAAGAAAGCGCCCACTCGTCTGGGCGCTTTTTCTCTAGGAGGGATTGTGTGATTGCGATCGGTCCATTGAACGTTCGACTCGATTTACTGGCTATGATGGTCAGCCTGCTCATTCTCTACATCGGTTTTAAAAAAATCGGCTTATCGGAAAAAGACCGCGACGCCGTCCTCGGCACATGGTTCGCCGGTTTCCTCGCGTGGAAAGGAAGTGCAATCGTCCTCGGTCTCGCGTCGACGGGTAGTTTGGCCTTATCCCTTTATGCGACCGGGGGCACGTGGTCAATCCTGATCGCCGCTGGTGTGATTGCATTTTTCGTCTACCGGCTCTCGCCTAGCCTTCGTGGTTATTGGTTGTTCTCGGCCTTGTTCCTTTGGTTTGCGATGACGCTCGTCGTCCCGAAATATGGGACGCTCCCGCTGCTTTCTTCATCGCAACCGCTCCATCTCTATATGGCCGCCCTCATCATCTTACTGCTTATCGCGACGTGGCGCTGGATGCGGACACCGACGCTCGGAGCACTGCTCTGGACGGGGGTCGGTGCATTTTCGATTTGGTTGATCGGGTCAATCGTCACCGGTACGTTCGAGTTGTGGTGGGTCATTCCGTTCTTCCTTCTAATCGCCGTCGCCGCCTACGTGGCGCGACCGTCCCAGAAGACCCTTCAATACGGACTCGGTCTCATCGTCGTGCTCGCCATCATCAACGCCAGCCTACCAGACGAGACACCACGACTCGAAGCCGGTTCGTCTCAGACCGGTTTGAACATTGGTCAAGTGCCACCGAACTTCGAATTGAAGCGGACGGATGGGACGAAGTTCAACTTGAGTGAGTTGCGCGGCGAACGGATCGTCGTCAACTTCTGGGCGTCGTGGTGCCCACCGTGTCGGGCCGAGATGCCTGACATGGCCAAGTTTGCCCGTGAACAAGACGATGTGACCATCGTCGCCGTCAATACGACGACGAGCGAACGGGATGTCGCTGATGCCGAATCGTTCGTCGCCCCGTATGAAGATGCGTTCGAAGTCGTCTATGACGAAGAAGGAATCGTCGGGGATGCGTATCGGATTCAGGCGATGCCGACGACGTACGTCCTCGATGAAAATGGAGTCATCGTCGCCAAGCAATTCGGCGCCATTGACCACGCCTGGCTCGATGCTCAGACAAATTGAAAATAAAGGAGCGGTTTTCTCTCGATTGAGAAAAGCCGCTCCTTTATTTGTCTCGCCGGTAATTCTACTCATCTTTTTTCGTAAGCTTCAAATTCTTTTGAACCTCGTTTTGGAGGATCAGGATCTTGTTGAATAGATAACCACCCTACTAGACCTGTGACAAGCGAGAACAGACTGATCCCCAGTTGAGAAATCGACACAGACGTCATCAATCGGTCAATGATGTTAACAATGATGAATGTACTCATGATGTGAAGGAACAAAGCTAACATCCCTGTATGTGATTGGATGACATTGAGAGTCGTCAACGCCTTCAATAAAGCCGACAGAAACAAGTTAATCGGGATCTCTGACAGTCCGTATACGAGGAAGAAGAGGAGCAGACTCCACAACGATTCATATTGTAGACCGAGTATTTTCAAGATTAGAAATTCAAGAGATGTAAACACAATCAATATGATTGAAATAATCAACGTACAAATCAATAAAGGTTTGATTCCTTTTATCGTGATTGCCTCCTTCTGTTTAGACAGCGTCCCCAAATTAAAAACCGCCTGAGCGGTTCTTAATTTTGCTTTAAATAACCTTGAGTCTTCAAGAAGTCTTTTACGTCGAGCCGGGTCGGTTTCGATAACATCCGTCCCATTTGTCCGGTCCACGTGTCGCTTCGTTGGTTCGACCCACGGGCCGCGTAGTAGTCGTGAATCGTCGCATCGTACGCATCGAGTTCTTGTTTCAGTTGCTCGGCGTCTGCGACGTATGTGTTCTCGTGATAAATATGTTCGAGCGGGAGGCGCGGTTTTTGACCTTCGACGTGCTCCGGTACACCGACGGCAAGTCCGAAGAGCGGCAATACCCGCTCCGGCAGACCGAGCAGTTCCTTCACGGCGAACATATCATTGCGAATCCCACCGATGTAACAAATGCCGAGGCCCATCGATTCGGCGGCCACGACGGCATTTTGCGACGCGAGCGCGGCATCGATGACCGCGACAAGCAACTTCTCGTCCGTCTCGAGCGTCGCATTCACTTCGGCCTCCCGCAGTTCTCCAATCAACTCGTGTCGATATAGGTCGGCGCAGAAGACGAAGAAGTGACCGTTGTCGATGACGTATTGCTGGTTGCCGGCGATTTCGGCCAGACGTGCTTTCTTCTCCGGGTCGGTCACCCCGATGATGGAATAGGCTTGGATAAAGCTCGACGTCGACGCGCGCTGGGCGCTCTCGACGATGAGCCGGATTTGTTCGTCGGTCACCGTCTCGTCCGTGAACGAGCGGACAGAGCGGTGGTTCAGTAGTGTTTCGATGACTTGATTCATGAAGCATCCCCCTTTTTTCTTATCTTGGCATAACCACAAGATCGGGACAATTTTGAAAGCTTCTATTCAGACATCCACCTCAAAAATCGCCCACGGTAGCCAAAGGATAGATTCTGTCTCCACGTCTTCTTGATTGCTATATGTACAATAGCGTTCTGCTTCTTCAAGCGTCGGAATCAAGCCATGTTCATTCAAACGAAACGGGAACTGTTCAGCAACGTATTAGTTCGTTGTTTCATCATCATTCTTGCTCAATCGCTTTGATGATTTTGGCTGGGTTTCCAGCCACCACGACGTTCGGAGGAACATCTTTCGTTACAATGGAACCTGCAGCAATAACCGCACCATCGCCAATCGTTATTCCTGCCAAAACGACGCAACTCCCTCCAATCCATACATCGTTGCCAATATGAATCGGGGTAGCGATCCCACTCTTGTTTCGGTCACGTGAAGGTAACGCATGTCCTGCCGTATAAATCCCGACGTTCGGTCCAATCATGCAGTCATCGCCAATCGTTACTTCAGCCATATCTAAAATCGTCCAATTATAGCCTGCATAAAATCAATTTCCCACATGAATGTTAGTGCCTAAGTCACAATGAAAATTGTGTTCAACGACCGGATTTTCACCCACTGTACCAAATAGTTCACGGAGGATTGACGCTCGTAACGTATCATCATCGACTTCAGATGCATTGAAGCGCTGCACGAGCCGCTGTGCACGTCTTCCTTGACGCTTCAGAGCGTCAGTTCCTCGTTCATAATAAATGGTCTCTCTCATCACATGTTCCTCCTGACGTATGGATTAGGGCCTGCTAGTCAAAACGAGCCATCCCTGTGCTCTTCATTATACGCAAAAAAGCAGAGCGGCTGTTGCCGACTCTGCTTAAAATAATTATTCCGTCACTTGACTCAAGAACGGTGTGATATCGACGTTAAGTGCTTCCGAGAGACGCGCACCGAGGTCGCGGTCGGCCCGGTAGAAGTTGCAGATCAAGAGGAGCACCGTGTTTTCATGGCGAACTTCTTTAATATGCGCCACCAAGTTGTTCACGAGTGCCGTCTTCTCTTCTTCCGAGTAGCGACGGTACACTTCTCCAGCTTGACCGAAGTCGTTCGTCTTCTCGATTTTTTGACGTCCGGCCACGCCTGAGAGTGGTTGTTCCGTCTCGATATAAGCCGCATCCGGTTTCGGTGCGTCCTCATAGCGGTTCGGTTCATAGTTGACCGGGCTCGTTTGTTGTTTGAACGGCATCACGCCATCACGCTGATTGTTCGACACTTGTGCGAACGGACAGTTGATTGGGAGCTGCAAGTAGTTCGCTCCGATCCGGTAACGTTGCGTATCCGAATAGGAGAACAAGCGACCTTGGAGCATTTTGTCTTCCGACGGTTGAATCCCAGGTACAAGCACGCCCGGGTTGAAGCCGACCGATTCCGTCTCGGCAAAGTAGTTGTCGACGTTTTTGTTGAGCGTCATCGTACCGACGAGCTGATACGGGATGACGTCTTCGAACCAGTCTTTTGTCGCGTCGAGCGGATCGAAGTCGAAGTTGTCCATATCGGCCGGGTCGAGGATTTGGACGTAGAGATCCCATTCTGGGAAGTCGCCTTCCTCGATGGCGTTGAACAAGTCGCGTGTCGCATGGTTGAAGTCTTCGGCCTGTACTTTCGCCGCGTCTTCCATCGACAAGTTTTTAACCCCTTGTTTTGGGACCCAACGGAGTTTTATGTACACCGTGTTTCCGTATTCGTTGACCCATTTGAATGAGTGGACCGATGAACCGCGCATATGACGGTATGAGGCTGGAATCCCTTCATCGCTGAACAAGTGGATGAGCATGCTCGTCGATTCCGGCGTGAGCGACATGAAGTCGAAGAAACGGTCTGGGTCTTGCAAGTTCGTCCGTGGGTCCGGTTTGAGTGAGTGGATCACGTCTGGGAATTTGATGGCGTCACGGATAAAGAAGACCGGTAAGTTGTTTCCAACGAAATCATAGTTCCCTTCTTCCGTGTAAAACTTGACCGAGAATCCACGTGGGTCACGAAGCGTCTCTGGTGAGCCAAGACCATGGATGACGGTTGAGAAGCGAGCGAAGATTGGTGTCTCTTGTCCCTCTTCCTGCAAAAATTTGGCTTTTGTATATCGTTTCATGCTATTTTTAACTTTGAAGACACCGTGTGCTCCGGCACCACGGGCATGAACGACCCGCTCCGGCACGCGCTCACGGTCAAAGTGGGCGAGTTTTTCAATGAGTTGATAATCTTCGAGAAGTGTCGGGCCGCGGCGACCCGCTGTGATGGAGTTGGCGTTATCCCCGATTGGGACGCCTTGGTTAGTAGTTAGACGACGATGTTGATCCATATTGTTGCCTCCTCTTTATAATCATTCTTACAAAGTTAATGATATTAAAAGATAATAATTATTACAAATAAAACGCTCGAGCTATGCTCGGACGTTTTGCAATCGCTTTCAGTTTTTACGTTTCTTGTGTTGTTCTTTTCGGTGAATCTCGGTCACGAGCAAGGCTGCGATAATGCCGCCGAGTGATCCGGCAACGAGATCGACCATCGTGTCGTCGTTCCCGTTCCCTTGCATCGTCGTGTTCAATAGCAAGTCCGATGTGAATTCATACATTTCCCAAAGTGCCGCCCCGGCCATCGCGAAGACGACGATATAGACGAAGACGAACCGCTTCGGCATCTCAAGTCGGATGTCCTCATCAAGTCGACTTAAGAAATCAAAGCCGAGAAACGCCAAGAAGACGCCGCTCAACACGTGAAGAAACGTGTCCCACCAACCGTTCGAATATAAGCCGACAATTGACCCCAAGTACTGCGACGCAAACAAGAATAAGATATAGGCGACTTTCATTTTAGCGTCGAACTCGGTTTTGAACGTCTTCTCGAGGATGAACGGAATCAAACCCGACACGATTCCCGCCCCGGCGACGCTCACGTCAAACCACTCTCCTTCGATGATCGACGTGACGAGTATGACCGCCATGAACAACACGAACCCGAATTCCAGTAGACGTCCTCGTGTCAGTTTCATCTCTGCGCGCCTTCCTTCGTAAGAATGTCTCACCTACCGTATTCCCGTTTCAGCGACCGTTTCAACAATCCCGTCCGAAAATTCGTGCTTTTGTCGGATTCTTCCGTCATCAGTTTGTCTCATACTGAAAGAAACGATTCGAGGAGGAACACTCATGCCGATCAACCCGTATCTCAATTTCAATGGCGACTGTCGCGACGCCGTCCTGTTTTATGCCGACGTCTTCGCCGAGCCCGCCCCGGACATCATGACGTTTGCTGCCCAGCCTGGACCGGACGGTGAACCGGTACCGGATGAGCTGGCCGACCTCGTGCTCCATGCCCGTCTAAGCGTCCACGGCACTTCGCTCATGTTTTCGGACGCGATGCCGGACGGTCCGGTCACGTTCGGACAGAACATCACGCTCGCCGTCGTGACAGATGACCTCCACGCCATCCGTCGTGAATTCGAGGCCCTATCTGACGGCGGCCGTGTCCTCATGCCGCTCCAAGAGACGTTCTGGAGCAAAGCGTACGGTATGGTCGAAGACCGTTTCGGTGTCCAATGGCAATTCAGTCACGAGGCTTGACCATGACAAAGACCCCATGCTACTTGCGATGGGGTTTTTCGACTCTTTTTATGATTAGCATTATGACGGGGCCATGAATCAACACTGAATTACTTATGAACGGAGAAACAAGGCTGTAAGCAACATGAGATAAAAATGATCTGGTTCTCTATATCGCGTTTTAAAATGAGGTTCTGCGTATAAAGTGAAAAAAACTTTCAGGGAGATGGGATAAACTCATGAAAGAAGACAAACACGAACACTCAAATATTCCGATTTGGGCTTATGAGACTATTGAAATAGAAGATTCTAATGTGCAGTGGGCACGGTTAGGTCTACAAGAAACAAGAGAGTTGTTCGACTTACTTTCAAAGTTTGACATCAAGGAAGCGGAACACATAGGTAGTACGGCCGTTCCTGGTCTACCCGCAAAACCGATTATAGATGTGATGATTGGGATCGAATCGTTTGAAAAAATCCACGATATTGTTGATACGTTAACGTTGCATGATTGGCACTATGTACCACCTGAACTAGATGGACAATCCTGGCGGAGATTTTTTGTGAAAGTAAAAAATGATAAGCGAGTTGCTCATTTACACATCATGAAAATAACAGAAGATCGTTGGGGAAAACAGATTGAGTTTCGAGATAAATTACGAGACAATCCTTCGCTTGTAAATGAGTACGGGCTTCTTAAAAGACATTTAGCAAAAGAATTTCGTAATGACCGAGAAAAGTATACTCAAGCTAAAGCTGCCTTTATAAATCAAGTATTAAACACCTGACTTGGAGGCATGGAAACACGAATTGGGCAAACATGACTGCAGCAATGCTTCACTTCGGGCAGAGCCATCAATAAAAAAAATCAGACCGCATGTTGCGATTTGATTCGTTAACAGCTCGAGACCCCATCGCAAATCCGCGATGGGGTCTCGTTTATTTCTGGGCGACAAAAAAGATTCGTTCTGCGTTCGGGCCCGGAGCTTGGTCCGTAAAGTCGGCCGTGACCGATTTCACATGGAAGCCGGCTCCGATGAGCCATTGCATATATTGCCCCGGCTCATACGTCCGTTGCTCATGCGTCTCTTCGACACGCTCATACGTGCCATCCTCAAGGGCGACAAAGAAAGTCAAATCGTGAACGACCGAGAGCGGTGATTCGCCTGGGTCGGCGAACCAGATATACGAGCAATCTTCCCCGTTCGAGGCATACGTCTTCTGGTTGAAAAGCGTCTGCATCTTGTTTGGCGAATGCACATCAAAGATGAACATGCCGCCCGGTTTCAATTGTTCGTACACCGCCTCGAACGTGTCGATGACATCGGCCTCATCCTCGAGATAGCAAAGCGAGTCACAGAGGATTGTCACGGCGTCGACCGGGTGTGGCAATTCAAGCTCCCGCATATCCTGTTGCCAGAGCGGAAGCGTGATGCCTGCCTCGAGCGCTTTCTCTTGGGCGACTTCGAGCATCGACTCAGATAAGTCGAGTCCGATCGTCTCGTAATACTGCGCCAAGCGAATCGTCGCCGAGCCCGTCCCGCATCCGATGTCAGCAAGCGATGCACCGTCTTTGACATGGCGGCGCACGAAGGCGACCCAGTCCTCGTACGGGGCATCTTTCATCAACTCATCGTAGACGTAGGCGAACCCTTCGTACGCCATTAGCCGACTTCTACTTCCACTTGTGGCGCATCTGCCCACAGTTTTTCAAGGTTGTAGTAGTCACGGTCATCGCGATGGAAGATATGGACGACGACGTTTTCGAGGTCAGCGAGCACCCAACGTGCCGAGTCCATGCCTTCGAATTTGTGGAGCGGAAGCTCATGCTCGCCGGCCACGTCTTTGATTTCGCGCGCAATCGCTTGGACTTGCTTCTCTGAGTTACCGTGGCAGATGACGAAATAATCTGCGACTGGTGAGATGCCTTCCATGTCGAGGACGACGATATCTTCGGCACGCTTATCGTCAGCGGCCTTCACGATCAATTCTAATTCTTCTTTTACAGTCATACTGTACCTCCTAGGGTGTTTTCACAAAATGGTTATACGTCTCAATCGTCAGTGGGAAAATCCGCACCGACTTGTTCAATAAATAAGCAATCGTCTGGCGCAACGTCGCGACGACGGCCGCTTCGAGCGAACGATCCGCGAGGTCACGTAAGACGTCGACGCCGGGATACGACCGATTCGGTTCGATTGCGTCCGCAACGAATAAAATCTGGTCGAGCCGGGACATGCCCGGTTCTCCGGTCGTGTGGTTCTTGATGGCCGACACGACGGCCGGGTCAAGGTCGTACGCTCGGTCTAACAGGATGGCCCCGACCGGCGCATGCAACAGCTCGTCATCAAACGCAAGCAAGCTCGGGTCGAGGTTCTCCTCGACCACGACTTGCCGCATCATGTCGGCATCCAAATATTTCGCATAGTCGTGCAACATCGCCGCGAGTCGCGCCGCTTCCACATCAGCCCCGTACAAGCGGGCCAACCGGTCGGCCGTTTCGACGACACCGAGCGTGTGGATGTAGCGTTTCTCGGGCAACGTCGCCTCAATCAATGATTGTGCTTCCTCATACGTCATACAAGTCGCGCTCCTTGATATAAGTTTCGACATCGAGCGGGACGAGATATTTGATGGACTTGTCCCGTCTCGTCCGCTCCCGGATATCGGTCGACGAGATCTCGAGTTGCGGCATATCGATCGTGCGCACATCTGCCTGTTTCGGGATGCGGTAGCGGCTGCCCGGACGCGCGACAGCCCCGAACGTGACGAGGGTGACGAGCGTCTCGTAATCGTACCACTTCTCAAGTGATTCGAGCGAGTCCGCCCCAATCAAGAAGAAGAACGTGTCGTCCGGAAACAAGTCCCGCAACCGTCTCATCGTCTCGACCGTATAGGACGGTTCGTCACGTTCAAACTCAATCAAGCTCAGTTTGAACGCAGGTTGATCCGCAATCGCCCGCCGGGTCATTTCGATTCGGTCTTCGGCCGGGCTGAAGCCCGCCTTGTGCGGCGGAATCGCCGCCGGCAGAAACCAGACCTCATCGAGTTCCAACTGTTCGCGCGCCTGTTCGGCGATCAATAAATGACCGAGATGTGGCGGGTCGAACGTGCCTCCCATCAGGCCGATGCGGCTCATGGGAGTTTGATTTGGCGATTTTCTTTCTCAGTCGCCTGTTTGTACAAGACGATGACTTTTCCGATGACTTGAACGACTTCGGCTTTCGTGCCTTCAGCCAATTCTCCGGCTACGTCTTTCGGCGTATCGGTACAGTTTTGAAGCACTTGAACTTTCAAGAGCTCACGTTTTTCGAGCGCGTCGCTGATGTCTTTGCACATCGCTTCACTCACTCCATTTTTTCCGACTTGATAAATCGGCGAGAGGTGGTGTGCCTCGGCACGTAAAAAGCGTTTTTGTTTACCTGATAACATACTATTTATTCCTCCAATAAGCGTTCAATTAACTTCATTCCGACAAGTTGATCCGGTCTCACACCTGTCCAATATTCAAACGCCAAAGCGCCTTGTCCGACGAACATGGCAGTTCCGTTGACGATTTTCGCGTCTGCTTTGGCGGCTTCCTTTAAAAACGGTGTGACGAGTGGACGATATATGATATCACAAACGACGGTGTTTTGTCGTAAACCTTTTAACGATCGTGGTGAATCGACGCCGTCCATGCCGACCGATGTCGTCTGGATGATGACGTCATACCTTGCGATCTCGACATCTGTGAGCGCCTGCGCCTCGATCCCGAACGCGTCCGCGAGACGCTCCGCCCGTTCCATCGTTCGATTCGTGACCGTGACGTCACGGGTCGGCAAGGCACTGATGATGCCGCGCGCTGCCCCACCCGCCCCGATGACGAGCACATGGCCCGTCCAATCAGTCCAGCGGTCGAGCGCGGCGACGAGGCCAGCACCGTCCGTGTTCGTCCCAATCAGCTTCCCGTCCCGCTTATACACCGTGTTGACGGCACCAGCGGCTTCGGCCGCCACATCGAGTGTATCAAGGTACGGGATGACAGCCTCTTTATACGGGATTGTGACGTTGAATCCGTCCCAGACACCGTCACGCATCTGTTGAAACAAGTCCTCGATTTCGTCCGGGGTGACGTCGAGCGCCTCATAGCGCCCGAAAAGCCCAGACGCTCTCAGCCACTGCTCGTGCAGGACGGGAGAGAGCGAATGAGCAATCGGGTGACCGATGACGGCCAGTCTCATACGAGCGCCTCACGCAATGTGACGGCAACTCCTTTTGGTGCCCACGCGGCGATGCGTCCACCTTTTCCGTGAATCGCAACCCAACCGAGTCCGCTGAAGACGATGTCTGTCTTGACGCCGTCACGGAGACTGAACTCGTGACGCACGAGCGGAGGCAATAGTTGCAACGTTTTCTCGTTCGGCGGATTGAGCATCTTACCGATATGGTTTTCGTATAGTTCATCTGCTTTGTCGAGCTTGGTCCGGTGTGTCTTCAACTCGTTCGACATGTAGACAACGAACGAGCGCTTGTTGCCTTCCATGTAGTCGAGACGGGCGAGTCCACCGAAGAAGAGTGTCTGCTGCGGGTTCAGTTGGAACACGTGCGGCTTAATCTCTTTTTTCGGGGTGATCGTCTTCAAATCTTTCGCATCGACATAATGCGCCATTTGATGACGGTTGATAATCCCCGGCGTATCGTACAGGTTCGCATCATCGTCGAGCGGGACGTCAATCAAATCGAGCGTCGTTCCCGGGAAATGACTGACCGTGATGATAGCCTCGTCTTCTGCTCCGAAACGCTTGATGATTTGGTTGATGAGCGTCGACTTCCCGACGTTCGTACAACCGACGACATAGACGTCCTTGCCTTTACGATAGTACTCAATTTTCTCTGCGAGCTCGTCGATGCCGTGCCCTTTTTTGGCACTGATCAAGTGCACATCGACCGGGTTCAAGCCGAGTTCTTTCGCTTCAGACTTCATCCAGTTGGCCATCCGGTTCGGGTTGACCGACTTCGGTAATAAGTCGACTTTGTTCCCGACCAAGAGGACGGGGTTCGTGCCGACTGAGCGTTGTAGCCCTGGCAACCAGCTGCCATTGAAGTCGAAAATATCGACGATTTTAATGACGAGCGCTTCTTTGGAGCTGATGCCGTTCAAGATGCGCAAGAAGTCGTCATCTGTCAATTCGACGTCTTGAATTTGATTGTAGTGCTTCAATTTGAAGCAACGTTGGCAAATGACGATCTCGCGATCGAGTGCCGATTTTGGTGCATAACCGGCACCGGTCGGGTCTTCCGTTTGAATAGCGACACCGCAACCGGCGCAATAACGTGTTGTTTCTTCCATAATGTTGTCTGCTGTCATTTAAGTTGCCTCTTCTTCATTCACTGTAGCGCCTCGCCGCTACTCCTGAAGCGTTAATTCCGACGCCTTACGCGCCGTACATGGACAGCCTCCTTCTTCCTGTGCGTTCGAGGTCCTTATTCATCTTTTTTATGTGAATCTTCGGAACGTGAGTGCATCGCTTCACCGATTTTCTCAGCGACGGCCACTTTGGCGCGCTTCGCATCGACGGCGAGTTCCTCAACTTTTTTCGTGATCAACACGTACTTTCCGCGACGTTTCATATGGGCGAACACGACTTTTTCAAGCATGCGATTGAACTTCGTGACGAGTCCGTCCGTCTTGACGACCGGTTGCACGTGGATGACGTGAATCCCGGCCATGTTGGCACCGAGTACGTCCGTGAACAATTGATCGCCTAAGAAGATGGCTTCTTTCGTCGAATAGCCATATTTTGCGAGCGCCTGTTTGAATCCAGACGGTAACGGCTTTTTCGCACGTGCCACATAGTGAAGGCCGAGCGGTTCCGTGAACGTACGTACGCGGTTCTCGTTATTATTCGAGACGACGATGACATCGAGGCCGTGTGACTTCACTTTTTCAAGCCATAGCAAAAGAAGCTCTGGTGCGTGCGGGACGTCCCAGGCCACGAGTGTATTATCAAGGTCCGTCAAAATTACACGTACCCCACGGTCTTTCAATTCTTCAAGGTCAATGTCAAATACTGACGCGACGAACTGTTTCGGATAAAGTCGATTAAACACGGTTAAATTCCTCCAATTAGCTAAAGCGATTCAACTACTATACATGTAGTGATATCCCTTCTATGGTAAACGAAAACCGACCAAACGACTAGTGTATCGTTCGGTCGGCCTGAAAAAGTTTTAAAAAATCAACCGTTTTGCATCGTCCCGATGACTTCTCCGAGTCGAACCGGGCCGATTTTGGCTGGGTCGATGGTGACGCGGCTTTTCTCAAAACAAAGGATGACGGTCGAGCCGAATGAGAAATAACCGACCTCGTCGCCTTTGCCCGCGCGGTCGCCTTCAAGCGTCCATTCGATCGTATTGACGTTTAACGCCCCGACCATGATGTGCTCGTATACTCCAACGGCCGTCTCGAAGCGTGTGACGCGACGATAGTTGCGTGAGAGCGGACGAACCGTCTCCGTCAACCCGATGTCATTCACCGGTGCCGAACGGTCACCGAGTTCATAATGACTGAGCACCCGCCCGGCGAGCGGGACGTGGACGCGGTGATAGTCACGCGGGCTCAAATAAAGGACACAGACCGTACCGCTGGCGTAACGTCTTGCTTCTTGTTGCGATCCGAGCAGTTCGGCGAGCGTGTACGACTGACCCTTGACCTCGAAGCGGCTGTCGTCCGTAATATCGGCCACGATGGATAGTTTGCCGTCGCATGGTGAGACGACCGAGTTCGGGTTGGCGTCAATCGGCCGGACCCCGTCTTTCAAATGACGTGTGAAAAAGGCGTGCAGGCTCGGATAAGCCTCGATCGGTTCCGCCGCTTCATCAACGTTGATTTGATACGTTTTCGCAAACGACGGGATGAAGGCCCGGCTCGCTGACGATTCAGCGAAGGCACGGAGTCGCTTGGCAATGACCGGGGTCGCGTTCAATTCAAACAAAGTCTGATATAAGCGGCTTTTGATCACTGTGTGCCCTCCTCGTTTTTAAAGAACGTTTCATACTGTTGCTCAGAGACCGCTCCTTCAACACGTCCGACTTCTTTGCCATCTTGGAAACGAATCATCGTCGGTGTCCCGTTGATGCCATAAGTCGTCCAGACGTTGTGGTCGGCCAAGTTGATGGAGACGGCGTCATTCTCTTCGATGAGTGGCTCGACGTATGGTTTGACTTGCTCACAGTATTCGCAACCTGTCTGCCAGAAGTAGACGACGACTTCCTCTTCTTCTGAAATCTTCGTCTCGAGCTCGTCAGGTGTGACGGCGTTGACGCCCGTCTCCTCGTTCGCGTTGTTCAAGAAGAACAACAAGCCGAGACCGATGACGATGATGACTCCGATGATAGCGAACGTGATGAAGTTCGCCCGTTTGGCATTGTTTTTCATATTCGATTCCTCCTAATAATATAAAAAGAACTGACTCGGATATGAGCCAGCTTGGTTGTAGACGTCTTACTTCTCTTGTGCGACGTCGCTAATCCCCATATCTTGGTTAAGCGTGTCCAAGAGTACAATAAAGATCGTGATGACGACGCCAAAGAATGTCGCGAGCATCGCGTTGAACGTCACGCCATCGACAGCAGAAATGATAAAGATTGCTGTATTCGAAAGCAAGATCGCCCAGAACAATGTGACTAAGTAACGCATCGATAGTCCCCTCCATCTCACAGATGATTCATGAAAAATTCATACGTCCTTAGTATAGCATTGTTACCGTAAAATGTGCGACCTCGATTGTATATTCTTTCCGTCGAAACGGGAAATATGGTACGGTTTGAGAAATAAGCAACTCGTAGAAAAGAGGAAACCCTATGTCACGTTATTTAATCGCAGTCGATTTGGATGGAACGTTGTTGCGCGACGACAAGACGATCAGTGAGCGCAACGTGCGCGCGCTTCAAGCAGCCCGTGAGGCGGGTCATGAAGTGATGATCGCGACCGGTCGCCCACAACGCCACTCGATCATGTATTACGAAGAGCTCGGCTTGACGACACCGCTCATCAACTTCAACGGCGCGCTCGTCCATCACCCGAAAGATCCGTCATACGCAGTGACGCACCGGCCGATTCCCCTCAAGACGGCGCACGAGATTATCGAGGAAGTATCGGAAACGAAAGCGCACAACATCGTCGTCGAAGTGACCGACCACGTCTATTTCCATAAAGATCCGCAAGAGTTTTACAGCCCGTACGCCGAGCGCGCGCTCAGCGTCACGTCGGGCAACTTGCTCAAGCACTTGCAGGAAGAACCGACATCGCTCCTCATCCACGCGACGAAAGAGCACGTCGACAACGTCCGCGCTCGTTTGAATAAAGTCCACGCCGAGGCCGTCTTGAACCGCCAATGGCGCATGCCAGAGCACATGATCGAGGTCATGAGCCAGAACACGTCGAAAGCGCTCGGGTTGCGCGAAGTATCGAAACATCTCGGTATCAACCGCAAAAACATCATCGCGTTCGGCGACGAGGAAAACGACCTCGAGATGCTCGACTACGTCGGCACCGGCGTCGCGATGGGCAACGCCATCAGCCAGTTGAAAGCCGTCGCGGATGAAGTGACCGCTTCGAATATGGAAGACGGCATCGCCATCTACCTCGAAGAAAAACTTGGCATCAAAGCATAATCCACACACCGACTGTTCATGCAGTCGGTGTTTTTTGCGTTCGATTCTAACTATGGTCAAATAAAGCGCCACAAATAGTCGTCAAAAATCTTGGTCATCACTTTCGGGGTGTTCGCGATGTACACGTTGATTTGTCCCACGTTCGATTCATACGGATCCGCGTCACGTTCATCCGTCGGGAAGTCTGAGATTCCTTTGATGACGATGCATTCGACGTCATTTTTCTTGCAGATATACGCGATGGCGCCTGCTTCCGTATCCGCGATGGTGATGTCGTGTCCTTTCAGTTCCAGGTAGTCGTTCCACATCACGACCGCTCGATCGGCCGTCGCAATGGTACCCGTCAAAAAATCGTCCCCGTAGTTCGCTAGTTCAATGTCGACGATGAACGATTGCTTGATCAGCGGCTCTACTTCTTTGACCGTGCAATCGTATTGAACAGCGCGATGAGGGATGAGGATATCCAACTGGTTGAACGTATCGTCGATTCCGGCGCACGTGCCAGCCACAATCACTTTCGTTAAATTGAAGCGAGACATCATATATTGATTAGCACCGACCCCGTTCGCTTTCCGCACACCGGTGCTGTAGAAAACGAGTTCGACATCATTAAGCGCCCTCTTGAAATACTCGCCATAGGGATAACTGAACCGCTCATCCACTTTGACGTCATAATGCTCCAATGTCGCTTCATATTCCCACTTCGTCGCAATACTGACTCCAATCATCACACGTCCCCCTCACACTCGTTTTATCTCTACCTATACAATAACCCCCGCTGAGCGTTCAGCGGGGGTTTATTTTAGCGTCGGAACGCACCTTCGACATCTTCAGTCGGGACCATATTGATGAAGACGCTTGGATCGGCGTCTTTACAGATGCGTGTGATTTCACGCACTTCGTGTCGTTGAGCGACCATCATGAGCGTCGCTTTCTCGACTTTCGAGTATGTGCCGATCGCCGGCATGAGCGTGATGCCGCGGAAGACGTGCTGGTGCAACTCCTTCGTCACTTCGTCCGGATGACTCGTGACGATGAAGAGCGTCTGGCGCTGCGTATTCGTATAAATCTCATCGATGACTTTCGACGTCACATATAAGAAGACGATCGTATAAAGCGCGGTCTGCCAACCGAACAACGCACCGGCCCAAAGCGCGATCATCATGTTCATGAGGAACAGATAGACGCCGACCGAGTTGTTCGTGAACTTCGCTAAGATCAGGGCGACGATATCGAATCCGCCGGTCGAGGCACCGAAACGAATCGTAATCCCCGAACCGATGGCGAGCAAAACCCCACCGAACACAGCGTTCAAAAGCGGGTCGTCCGAAATGATTGACGACTGCGGAAGCACGCGAATGAACACGGTGACTGCCGCGACGCTGATCAATGTATGAATCATCATGTTCTTGCCGAGCATGAAATAACTGACGATCAACAGCGGTACGTTCAAGACGAAGAACCAAATCCCTTCCCCGAGCTCAAACGGTGTCCCCGCAAACAGTTGCGTAAAAATTTGGGCGAGCCCCGTAAATCCGGTCGAGTATACCCCCGCCGGGATTAAAAATAATGTCATGGATAATGCAACGAACACTCCCCCGATAATCGAAACGATTCCGATGCGAGCGTGTTCTTTAACGGCTTCCGTCAAGTTTTGTCTCCCCTTTCAAAAATGGCTAAGAATCAAGATAACATAGTTTTCTAGTGCTGCCTACCATAAAAATAATGGGATGTGTCCACGCTCTTCATAAAAAAACAAGCCGGCCGAGGCCGACTTGTTGAGCTGATGCGTTTGGTCACGCTTTCACCGTCTCGATTGTCACGGTATCGTTTGCCGGGACCGTGACGATGTTTCCGTATACGCGGATGGACACGTCCGTGCCACCTGTCTGTTTGATCGTCACTTGTTCACGCGTCGACGTGACCGTCAAATGATGACCGCGCCAGAGCATGTTGAACGAGTACCCGTTCCAGCCCTTAGGAATCATCGGGCTGAATGTGAGCTCCGACTCAAGGGCGCGCATACCTGCGAAACCGTGAACGATCGACATCCATGAGCCGACCATCGACGTGATGTGAAGCCCGTCTTCCGTATCGTTGTTATAGTTATCGAGATCGAGTCGTGCCGAACGTTGGTACAACTCGACCGCCTTGTCTTCATAGCCGACTTCGGCTGCGATAATCGAGTAGACGCAAGGCGACAAGCTCGACTCATGGACCGTACGCGGCTCATAGAAGTCGAAGTTGGCCCGCTTCTGTTCGACCGTGAAGCGATCGCTGAACGTATACAGTCCTTGGAGCACGTCCGCCTGCTTGATGAAGTTCGAGCGGAGGATACGGTCCCACGACCAGTTTTGATTGAGCGGCAAATGTTTCGGATCGAGGTCTTTCACCAAAATCTGTTCTTTATCCATGAAGCCGTCCTGTTGCATGAACACGTCTGGGACGAGGTCATCTTTCGGGTAGTACATCTTCGTTTGAATATCGTTCCACTTCGCGAGTTCTTTGTCTGAAAGACCGAGCGTCGCGACAAGTTCTTCAAGGCGCGCCGGCTCTGCTTCTTTCAAATAGTTGTACACTTCTTGCGTGTACTCGAGCGTCCAAGCGGCAATCAAGTTCGTATACCAGTTGTTGTTGACGTTGTTGTCGTATTCGTTCGGACCTGTGACGCCTAGAATCATATACACGTCTTTGTGCGGGACAAAGTTGACGCGGCTCGCCCAGTAACGCGAGATCTCGACCAATACTTCAAGTCCGTATTGACCTAGGTATGACTTGTCGCCCGTGAAGTTCGTATAGTTGAAGATGGCGTGGGCGATCGCACCGTTCCGGTGAATCTCTTCATGCGTGATTTCCCACTCGTTGTGGCACTCTTCGCCGTTCATCGTCACCATCGGATAGAGGGCGCCTTCCATGCCGACGTTCTTGACCGAGTTCTCTTTTGCTTGCGGCAATTGGTTGTGACGATATTTGAGCAAGTTCCACGATACTTCCGGTTTCGTCGTCGCCAAGTAGAAGTGGAGGCAATACGCTTCCGTGTCCCAGTATGTGGCGCCGCCGTATTTCTCGCCGGTGAACCCTTTCGGTCCGATGTTGAGGCGCGAGTCCTCGCCCGTATACGTCTGATACATGTTGAAAATGTTGAAGCGGATACCTTGCTGCGCTTCAGCGTCGCCGTCGATGCGGACGTCCGCGTCTTCCCAACGAGCGAGCCATGCTTCCGTCTGCTCGGCGAGAAGCGTTTCGAAGCCTTTTTCGAACGCCATCTCGACACGTTGCATCCCTTCCGATTGTAACGCCTCGACTTCATAATCACGGTTCGTGACGACCGAGACGTACTTGTACGCCGTCGCCGTCTCACCAGCTGGTGCCGTGACCGTGAACTTGTTGGCGACGTAAAGGTCCGTCGCTTCGAGCACTTCGCAACGTGCCCCCTCGACGTCAGCAATCATCGATGCCGTGACGTGCCAGTCGAGCTTCTTCGTTTTCGTTGTCACGAAACCGAAACGCTCTTCGACGCCGTGTTCGACCGGCAACCAGAACTTCTCATCGTAGTTCGAGTCTTCGTTGACGACATCGCCGTCCAAGAAAGGTGTGAATTCGACTTTCGCTTCGTAGTTGACCGGAGTGACGTTGTAACGGATCGCCAAAATCTCTTTGTCGACGATTGAGAAGAACCGGACGACTTCGACGTTCGTCTCTTCCGTCCCGTTCACGAGCGTGAACGTCCGCGTCAAGACACCGCGCTGCATATCAAGTTCACGCGTAAAGTCTTTCACTTCCCACTTCGCCAAGTCGACCGGAGTCCCGTTGATGGCGACACGAAGCCCAACGACGTTCGTCGCGTTCAATACTTTTGCGAAGTATTCCGGATAACCGTTCTTCCACCAACCGACACGTGTCTTATCTGGGTAATAAACACCGGCCACGTAAAAGCCTTGATGTGTATCGTTTGAATACTCTTCTTCAAAGTTGCCACGCATCCCCATATGTCCATTCCCGAGCGAGGTAATTGATTCCGCCAGGCGATTTTCTTCCGGATGTAGGCCTTTTTCCGTTACTTTCCATTCGTCGACTGCAAACAATCGTTTCATCTGTCTGCCACTCCTTTTTCTCTACAAGGCTACTCGTCATTAGACAATCGAATCATGCAACCGTTTGTCTATGAAAGCGCTGTATTTCAATCTCACCTCTCATTTTACACGACTTGCACGAGAATGCAATCGTTTGCATAAACTTTTTTCTTACTTTTTGGAACAAACAAAAAACCTACCACCTTTTCAAGAAGGCAGTAGGTGCTCTAGTCACTTGTCTTGGTCGCGCCCGAACGCTGCGTTCGCTTCGTGCCCTTCGAACGCCGGGTTGTTTCCGTCATTGAACCCCGTGTCCGGTTCATCGAGAATCAAGGCGTAGCCTCCGTTTAAAATATCGCCATACGCGCGGTTGACGTCGTCGTCAGCGAGACCGAGGTCGAGCAACGCCCGCTTCACTTCCTGTTCGCCTTCGGCCACACCCGCGAACTTTTGCATCCAGTTCGCGCTCGCTGCTTCCACTTTTGCGTCGGTGTTCCGTTTGACGAGCGAGACGTCATCTTTGTCTCTCGCGACGACATATAAGTCGCTCTCCTCATAGCCTTCCTCGATCAGTTGATCGATTTTGGCGACGAGGGCCGCTTCGTCTTGGTATGTGTCTACAAATCGACGTTTGCTCATCGTGTCTCATCCTTTCGGGTTGTCTGGTCATGAATCGTGACGTCGGCCTGGCCGACCTCGGTCACTTCAATTTCTTCTTTACGGAGCGTCTCCGTCATGGTTTTCACGTCTTCGGTCACTTGTTTCCGGACGATAATCTCTTCGACGACGACAGGACGTTTGACGATGAACGCCCGTTCCTCGATGACTTGAATCCGGAGATGGTCCCCTTCGTCAATCGTGCGAATGCCGGGCTGATTAAAGTCATAGTCCTCGAGCACGTCTTCTGACCCTGGTGTCCGCTCCACATGAACCTGTTCCCTGCGGACCGGGACTTCAATCTCTTGAACTGTCTCCGCGACGTGTCGATTGATGACGACCTCGCCCGTTTGAACGGCTTGTTTCTCGACGGTCAAGCGTTCCTCGTGCAAGGCAAGCGTCTGTTCTTCCGTCTCCGGTTCTGATTTCATTTTCGGGCGGCCGGCCTCAAGCGATTGGTCGCCACGGTCGGCATCGACGTACAAGAAGAGTCGTCCCTGCTCGACTTCCTGAGCGAAGCGATCCTGTTGCTCCTTCGTGAGCCGCATGCTACCAAGCCAGCGTTCAATCGGTCGCTCGCTCGATGTGACGAGTGAGGCGACCGTACCCGGTTCGTCGGTGACGAGCACATATAACTTCGACTGGCGTCGGACCGCGTCCGCGGCGTCGGCTCGTTTGACGAGGACGTACATGTCCTCTTCGGCGTATCCTTCTCGTTTCAAATCGACCGTTCGATTGAGCAGCGCCTCCGGCTGGTCAAATACTTCAGAGATAATCGCATGTTTCATGGCATTGATTCCTCCTATGGTTACTTGGCGAAAAAAAGGATGGTCCCTCAGAGAGAGCCATCCTTGTCGAGGTACTTGGTCAATCGATTACAGGCGGTCACGCTCGTCGCGACGTTTGCGATCGAGATCATGATCGCGATGGCGAAGGTCGTCTTCCCCTTCGATATGCGCTTCTTCTTTACGCAACGTCTCACGTACCGTTTCCGTATCTTTGACTTTCTCTTTGCCGACGATGATTTCTTCGGCAACGACATCTTTCTTCGTCACATCGACACGTTCTTCCGTGACCGGTACGCGAATCTCATCGCGGTCAGTCGTCGCATCGAACGAATGCCCCGTCGCTTCACGGTCCCCATCGACACGGCGACGTTCGACATACACTTCATCGTGCTCGACTTCGACATCGACGCGTTCTTCGCGTTCGACCACATCTTTCTCGACGCGAACTTCACCAGTCTGCACACGTTCCTTGTTCACAAGGAGACGCTCTTCGTGCAACTCGAGTTTCTGTTCGTCCGTCAAGTCCGTACGGTTACGGATGTCCTCATCCATATCGTTGAAGCGGTTCGAGTTGACGCCTGCACCTGTTGCACCGATGCCGGCACCGGTTACGCCAGTCCCTGTTCCGAAGTCACGCGCGGTCATATTGCCCGCTTCGTTACCTTCTGATCCGTAACCAGCTGATGTGCGGCCGCCTTCGAACGTATCGTTACGTCCGTCGTCAAACACGCCGTCATTCTTGTCGAGCAAGAGGACCATGCCGCCGTTTTCGATATCTTGGTGATGACGCGCCGTCTCTTCTTCTGAGAAGCCGAGTTTATCGAACGTGTGACGTACTTCGTCTCCGCCGTCTGCTACTCCGAAGAAACGATCGAGCCATGACGCTTTCGTTTCTTTTACTTCTGCATCCGTTTCGCCGCGAACCATCGAAAGGTTCGACTTATCTTTCACAACGACGTACAGATCGTCTTCGCGATGCCCTTGGGCGCGAAGCTCATCAATTTTTGACACAAGCTCTGACTCCTGATAGTAAGTGCCTACATAACGTTTGTTATCCATGATTGTATCTCCCTTTCAAATTCTTTATTTTTTTGGTTATTGGCTGGGCGGATTCGTAATGATCTGCCATTCGGCCGGTAATGTAGATGTTCCCTTGCAATTCCGTTTCATGCATTTCTTTCACGATTGTAATCTATTTGTAACGATATGACTTTTGACCGATTGATTCCGCTTCTATTATATGCATCCGGATTGAACATAAAAAACCTCCCGCATGAAACGGAAGGTTTGACCTCATTCAACGATTTCAGTTTTCTTTTTCTGACCACATGACTGACGAACGACCAAATAATGCGGAACGATGACGCGTTTCCCGTAAGGTGGCGCGCTGTCTCCAATCTGTTCAATCAGACAGTTCGTTGCCTCGAAACCGAGGCCGAAGATGTTGATTTCGACCGAAGTGAGCGGCGGATTCGAATGTTCGGCGATGAAGACGTTGTTGAAACTGACGACGGCGACGTCCTCAGGTATCTTAAGCCCCATCTCACTGAGCGTGCTGATGACGCCGAGCGCCATCATATCGTCACTGACGACGACGGCTGTCGGTGGTTCCTCTAACTGGAGCAACTCCCGCACGGCTTTGGCCCCGCCCTTCGTCATGAACTCGGCACGAGCGATATAGTCTTCCCGAACCGGGATGCCCGCCTCCATCAACGCTGTCGCGTACCCGTTGCGACGATCTTGTGTGACGGCGAGTTTATCGGATCCCCCGATAAAGGCGATGCAACGATGGCCGAGGTTGTATAAGTGTTTCGTTACTTCACGCCCGGCCAAATAGTTGTCCGTGTCGACGTACGTAATCGAGGAGGCATCTCCAAACGGCTTCCCGACGACGACGAACGGGAATTTTGTCTGACGTAAGTATTGAACGACTTTGTCGTCTTCACGTGAGTACAAGACGATGACGCCGTCAACGCGACGGCCTTGGACCATCTCGATGACCCCCGACAAGACCTCTTCTTCGGTCACGCCCGTCGTCATGTAAAGCGAGTAACCGTTTTGGTGGGCTTTCGTACTGATTCCACGCAATACTTCAGGGAAGAATGGATTTTGAAGCGTTTTCGTCGCTGCGCTCGGCATGACGAGACCAATCGACTGTGTCGAGCGGTTGGCGAGACTTCGCGCGTGAATGTTCGGATGGTACCCGAGTTCTTCCATCGAACTGCGTACACGCTCTTTCGTTTTCTGACTGATACGTGGACTGTTGGCGATGACGCGAGACACGGTCGACGGTGCGACATTGGCGTGTTTGGCGACATCTTTGATCGTGATTTGCATGATGCTCCCCCTTGCTTCCGTTAATTCATAGTTCCCTATCACAGGGTATCGTCAGCTCGCGCTCTTGCGACGCTTCCACATGACCAATCCAGTCAAGAAAATCGGGATGGCGATGACAAGTAGACCGATCGTCCACATGTTCACTTCCGATTCTTCGACGATGTAGGCGTTCGCGCTTTCTCCTGCGAGCTTGATGGTGAACGTGCCACGTTTGTCGGTGACAAGTTGTGAGAACAAGAGACCACGAAGGCGTGTATCTTCTCCGACTTCGCTTACCTCGAATTCAATCTCTCGGTCCTCGGCGTTCATATTGATAGCGTACAAAGCGACATCGTCGCCGTCACGACGCTCGAACACGGCCATGCCGTCTTTCGAGGCGATCATGCGTTGTTCGCCGGTCGCGAAGACGGGATATTCCTCTCGCATCCGGTTCATCATCGTGACGTATTCATGGAGCTCTTCATTTCCAGGGAAATCGGTCATGGCCCGGTTCGCCGGATCGGCTCCGCCCTTTTGTGCGTTCTCCGTCCCTTGGAAGACGATCGGCATGCCTGGAGACGCATAAAGGGCGAACAATCCGAGGCGTAGGCGACGCTCGGCCGACTCGGCCCCGCCGAGTTCCGCGACGTGCATGAATCGTTCTACGTCGTGGTTATCGAGGAACGTCGCCATTTGGTTCGGGTCGTTGAAGAACGTCTCGGCGTAGCTGGCGGCCACGTCGATTTCGTCTACACTCGCCGACTTTTGCGTCATCGTCTTCGAGACGCGGTCGTAAAACGTGAAGTTCGTGATGCTGTTGAAGCCTAGGTCATCATATTCCGCGACGTACTGTGGATCTGGGTCGAACACTTCGGCCAACAGATAAAAGTCGGGGTCGACGGCCCGGACCGCTTTAACGAAGTCTTCCCAAAACGGTTTGTCGACGTGACGCACCGTATCGAGACGATAGCCGTCAATGCCGGTCTCTTCAATCCAATACGTGGCCGCCTCGAGTAAGTAGTCTTTCACTTCCGGATCTTCCGTTTTGAAGTCCGGCAAGTCGAACAGCCAGTGCGTCTCGACTTGTTCTTGATCGTTCCAAAGCACGATCGGCAACTCGTCATGGAACCAGTCCGGTCGTTCTTCGACCCATGGATGTTTCGGACCGACGTGGTTGACGACGAAGTCGAGGATGACTTTCATGTCCCGTTTATGGGCCTCGTCAACGAGTTCTTGCAAATCTTCTTTCGTCCCAAATTGGGGATCGATGTTATAAAAGTCTTTAATCCAATATCCGTGATAGCCGTCCGGCATGTTTTCAAACACCGGTGTCAGCCAGACCGACGTGAACCCGAGCGACTCGATATAATCGAGCTTTTCAATCACGCCGCGGATATCGCCCCCGTGAAAGGCTTTCGGGTCATCTTTGTCGACCTGCGCGTTGTTGTCCGGATTCCCGTCAACAAACCGGTCGACCATGATAAAGTACATGCGTTCCTGTTCCCATGATGCTGCTTCTTTCGCTCCGACGATTGTTGGAAACAAAAGAAGCGACAGAAGAACGAGCACGACGCCTCGCCTCATATCGCTTCCCCCTTAAGTGAGTATTATCCTTTCGTACCACCGGCAGTGAGACCCGAGACGAAGTAGCGTTGGAACATGAAGAACAAGAGGACGATTGGGAGGGCCGAAAGGACGGCGCCTGCCGCGAACAACGTGAAGTTGTTGTCGAACTGTCGAGAGATCATGTTGTAAAGACCAACCGCGAGCGTCTGTTTCTCTGGTGAACGAAGGACGAGCGATGCCAAGATGAAGTCGTTGAACGGGCCCATGAAGTTGAACAAGGCGATCGTTGCGACGATTGGCTTCGCGAGCGGCAAAATGATTTGCCAGAAGATACGAAGGTGACCGGCACCATCCATCCGAGCAGCTTCATCGAGCTCTTTCGGAATCGTATCGAAATAACCTTTTGCCAAGTACGTGTTCATCGGGATTGCGCCTCCGGCATACAGCAAAATAAGGGCTGTGTGCGTATCAAGAAGGTTGAGCATGTTCAAGAGCACGTAGATGGCGATGATGGCAACGAATTGCGGGACCATCTGTAAGACGAGGAACATGACGAGCGAGTTCTTCCGTCCCACGAAACGGTAACGCGAGAAGACATAACCTGTAATCGTTACCAAAACGACTGAGAGCAACATTGTGATGACTGCAATTTTTAATGTGTTCACATACCATAAACTATAATCCGAAATAGATAGATCGAACAAGTTTTTATAGTGAATAAATGTCGGGTTCGACGGAATGATGGTCGATGTGATCGTACGACCCGGGTTGAATGACGTCCCGACCACCCAAAGCATTGGATAGAGAATGATGATCGACGCAAGCGTCAAGATGACATAAGAGAACGCCAAATTGATTCGTTTTTGTTTTTTCATATCAGATCATATCCTCGTCTTTGAAAGATTTTGTCCGACGGAACTGGATGACGGCAAGTGTCATGATGAAGAATGACAAGATGAGCGTAATCGCAGCCGCAAGTCCGTATTGCGGGTTGGCTCCGAGCGACAATTTGTAAATCCATGAAATCAAGATATCGGTACCACCGGCAGTTTGGCCCGGAACAGCCGGTCCACCACCGTTAAAGAGATAGATGATGTTGAAGTTGTTGAAGTTGAACGTGAACTGCGTGATGAGAATCGGTGCTGTTGCGAACAAGAGCATCGGTAATGTGATTAAACGGAACTTATCAAAGATGGTCGCACCGTCAATCGTCGCCGCTTCATATAAGTCACCCGGGATGGATTGAAGCACCCCAGTCATGAGCGTCATGATGAACGGGAAGCCGAGCCACCATTGAATCAAGATGAGCGCACTGCGTGTCGCCGTCGGATCGGTCATCCAGTTGATCGGATCAAGTCCGAACGCCGGAAGAATCGTCGTATTGAATACCCCGAACGATTCGTTGAACATCGAACGGAAAATCAAGATCGTGATGAACGCCGGTACGGCCCATGACAAAATCAAGATTGAGCGGAACAAGCGACGGAAACGAAGACCTTCTTGGTTCAAGAGGACTGCAAGGAAGATCCCGATGGCGATGACACCGACCGTCGAAGCGACTGTCCAGACGAGCGTCCAACCAAGAACGCCGACGAACGTGTCACGGAAAATATCAATTTCAAAGATTCGTGTGAAGTTCTCAAATCCGACCCATTCCACGAGTTTCGCCGGTGGTGCGTTGTTGTAGCGATAGTTCGTGAAGGCGATCAAGAATGTGAAAATCAATGGAAGAATAACGGTGAAGACGAGCAAGATGAGCGACGGAATTAACATCAGGTATGGGAATCCGTGGTCACGCAAGTTGCGAAGTTGCACTTGGAACGTTGCAACGTTTAGGTGCTGATCACGAATGCGACCGACTCGGTAAGCGTCACGAATGTTCCAGACGTAGAACGCGATTCCGAAGAAAAGTAAGATCAATGCGACAATACCTTCTACCATCAAGAAGATGGAATGGTCGTTACGAGGTCCTGCCACTTCGCCAAGCGTGATCAATCCCCAAAGGCCGCCACGGTCGCCAGGTCCAGCGCCTGCTCCTTTGAAAAAGAGATCGTAGTTTACTGCAAAATAAGACATGATGACAATAAAGAAAGCGATTGCTTTCGCTTTTTGGTTGTTATAAAATTGACCGGCTCCCGGAATGATCGAGAGTAATGCAGCGTTCCGAGCATGATTGGTCGGTTGTTTGTCCGGACGTTGATCCGGCGTTTTCGGGTTCGCAATTGAAGCCATCCTCAATTTCTCCTTTCAATTTGAGCAAATCAATCGAGCAAGCGTTTGCTCAATTCTAGAAAATGAGGGGGAACGCCAGTCGGCGTACCCCATCATCTCTTGTCCTTATTGGTTGTTCGCTTGGATTTGTTGCTCGATGACTTTAACAGCATCGTCAGCTGATTTTTGTGCATCTTGCTTGCCAGTTGCTACGAGCTGAAGTGCTTGTGCCATTGGCTCCCAAACTTGTCCCATTTCAGGAATGTTAGGCATTGGGATTGCGTTCGTCGCTTGATCGAATACCGCTTTCGCAACTTCGTTCGACGTGATTGTCTCATTCGACTCGAGTGCTGCTACTGGTGGAATCTCGTTGTACGCTTCGAACATTTTCAATGCGTTCTCTTCGTTCGTGAGTTCTGCGAGGAACATTTCAGCCCACTCTTGGTTTTCTGTGTAAGCAGAAAGTGCGTATGTCTTCACGCCCATGAACGTCTTGATTGGCTCACCGTTTGGAAGTGTCGGCAATGCAGACGCTCCAAGGTTGACGCCAGCATCTTGGTAACCAGCTACGGCCCATGGTCCGTTCATGACTGTGTGTGCTTTCTTCTCAGTGAAGAGTTGGTCCATCGCTTGGCCACCAGACTCGCCGATCAACCCTTTAGGGAAGAGGCCTTCTTGGTACCATTTGCCGATGTAGTCGAAGCCTTCAACTGCGCCTTCGTTGTTCAAACCGATGTCGGTTGGGTCGAGCGCGCCGCCGTCTTCTTTGAAGACGTAACCGCCGAAGCCAGCCACTACACCGTGAGCGAAGTAGAAGTTATCCCAAAGACCGAGGAAGCCGTACTCACCTTTGTCTTTAAGATCTGTAGACAACTTGTACAAGTCGTCCATTGAAGTAGGAGCTTCTGATACCAAATCCTTGTTGTACATGAGGACTGGTGTTTCAACTGATTTCGGATAGCCGTAAGCTTGTCCGTCGAACATGACAGCCGATTTCGAAGCGTCTGTGAACGCTTCAAGTGCGCCTTCATCCGTAAGTGGAGCCAAGTGACCTTGGTCAGCGATTGTTCCGATTTGGTCGTGTGGTACGAGAACGATATCAGGACCTTTACCAGCTGGGCCATCAAGCGCCAACTTGTCTTTTTGATCCGTCATTTGGACTTCAACGACTTCAACTGCGACGCCGTGTTCTTCTTCAAACGCCTTCGCAACTTCTTTCGTCGTTTCCGACTTTTCAATATCTTCCCAAATTACGATTTTTTCTGGCTTGTTCTCGCTAGTAGAACCGCCTTCGTTAGTAGAACCGTTGTCCGTACCGCCACCACATGCAGCAAGTGCACCGAAAGCGAATACTGCCGTTGAAAGTCCTGCTACCATTTTTTTCATCTTCATGATGAAAAACCTCCCCAAGGAATAGTATGGTCAGATTTGCGCAATCGCACTGGCCTACTGATTTTAAACAACTCCGCTACAGAATCAGTAGGTTAGTGAAAACGTTTGCATCCTCACCTCAATTTTTATTATACAGTTGTGTAAGCGTTTTACAAGACTTTTTTTTAGGAATTTTTCCTGCTGTTGTCCCATTTATCTCTTTTTGAACTTTTTGTGGGTGTTTTTCTTATGAAACAAGGAATCGAACGATTGACAAAATGTAAACGCTTTATTACCCTTTGCTTGAGCAAACGTTTTCACAACTGATGTTTCTTTTCTGAACAGACAGTGTAAAATGGTAACAACCCTAAGAGAGAAAGGAACGATTTCATTTGATTAAAGAAGCTATCTATCATCGCGCCATGTCCCCTTTCGTGTACAAGTACGACCGAGAAACGATACATATTCGATTCCATACGAAAAGAAATGATATCCAATCTGTTGACTTAATTTGGAATGACCCATATGACTGGCATTCGGAAGACCCGGCCATGTGGAACTTCGATCCGGACAAGCCGAGCTTCTGGCGCACGTTCGAGACACCGATGGAAAAGATCGGACACGACGACCAATACGACTATTGGTTCATCGCCATCAAGCCGCCATTCCGCCGGCTCCGTTACGGCTTCCGTCTCCATGACGGCAATGAGACGGCCGTCTATACGGAAAAAGGTTGGTTCGAAGATAAACCGCTCGATGACACGGGCTACTATTTCTGCGTCCCATTCATCAACCCGGTCGACATCTTCCATGCCCCGTCGTGGGTGAAAGATACGGTCTGGTATCAAATCTTCCCGGACCGGTTCGCGAACGGTGACTCGTCACTCGACCCGGAAGGCACGCTCCCGTGGAACAGCACCGAGCCGACAATCACGAACTTCTTCGGCGGCGACTTCCAAGGGATCATCGATCATATCGACCACATCGTCGACCTCGGCATTACCGGCATCTACTTCTGCCCGATCTTCAAGGCGACGACGAACCATAAATACGATACGCTCGATTATATGGAAATCGATCCTCAGTTCGGAACGAAGGAACAGTTCAAACAACTCGTCGACCTTCTGCACGAGAACGGGATTAAAGTCATGCTCGACGCGGTCTTCAACCACGTCGGGTACAATCACCCGTGGTTCCTCGACGTCGTCGAGAACGGACCGCAGTCGGAGTACCGGGACTGGTTCTACCTTCGTGACTTCCCGATCGAGACGACACCGAAGCCGAACTACGATACGTTCGCGTTCGAGAAGAACATGCCGAAAATCAATACGGAGCACCCGGCGCTAAAAGCTTATCTATTAGAAGTCGCGCGCTATTGGGTCGAGGAGTTCGGCATCGACGGCTGGCGTTTGGACGTCGCCAACGAAGTCGATCATGCGTTCTGGCGCGACTTCCGGAAAGCCGTGAAACAAGCGAACCCAGAAGCGTACATCCTCGGTGAGATTTGGCATGACGCGCAGCCGTGGCTTCAAGGCGATCAGTTCGATGCGGTTATGAACTACCCGTTCACGAACGCGAGCCTCAACTATTTCGCGCTCGACCGTACGTCCGCTTCCGAGTTCCGGGATGAATTGACGCGCGTCGAGATGATGAACACGACGAACGTGAACGAAGTGACGTTCAACTTGATCGATTCGCACGACACGCCGCGTGCCCTTACACGAGCGAAAGGACATAAAGGAAAGTTCAAGTTGCTCATGACGTCGATGCTCACGTACACGGGCAGCCCATGTATCTATTACGGGGATGAAATCGGTCTCGAGGGTGAACAAGACCCGGGCTGCCGTCGTTGCATGCCGTGGGATGAGACGCAGGAAGACCGGGAGCTGTTCCGCTATATCCAAAAATTGATTCGACTTCGCAAAGAGCACCCGGTGCTTGCTAACGCCGGGTCGTATCGCTTCAACCTCGTCGATAACGAGTCGAACGCACTCATCATTGAGCGTTGCACGAAAGACGAGACATATTTGATATACTTCAATAACTCAGAGACGGTATCGAAGCTGAACCCACTCTGGCATACGGGAAGCGCTTACGATTTGCTTCACGACCGCGATGTAGACTCACTTGAAGTCGAACTCGCACCGTTCAGCGCCACGATTTTGAAAATGAAATAAATTCGGTTTTGCACCCGTTTCGGCGGGTGTTTTTTTTGTTGAAAATAATTTGCTAAATCCCTTTCTTTTTCATATCAAAAGGAGTAACATGACCCTTGTGATTTTGACAACGTAAATATTTCATAGAGAGAATTGTAGAAACAAGGGAGAATACACATGCCGAACAAAAACACCGAACAGCTCAGTTTATTTAAAATATCGTGGCCAATCTTCATCGAGCTCGCGCTCCATATGGGGACCGGGATTATCGCCACGCTCATGTTGGCCCATTACTCAGATGCCGCCGCTTCTGCCGTCGGCGTCGCCAACCAAATTTTGAACGTCTTCTTAATCGTCTTCAGCGTGACGTCGGTCGGCGCGACCATCTTGATCGGTCAAGCCATCGGCGCCAATCGGATGAAGAAGAGCCGCGACTTCGCCCGTTCTGCCGTCAGCTTGAACATGTGGCTCGGCGTGATCATGGTCGCCGTCGTGTTCTTGTTCGGTGAGACGTTCCTCCGCCTGTTCGGTCTATCGGATGAGCTATTCGACCACGGTCTCTTGTTTTTACAAATCGTCGGGTTGTCGCTCTTCACCGAGGCGCTCATCATGGCGCTCAGTTCCGTCCTCCGGAGTCACGGGATGACGAAACATGCGATGCTCGCGACGCTTCTCATCGATATCATCACGGCCATCGGAGCCATGATTGCCGTCATGGGTTGGTTCGGCCTCCCGGTGACAGGTGTCGCCGGTGTCGCCTGGGCCATCGTCATCGCCCGTTTCTCGGCGATGGTACTCTTGTTCTGGATCGTCAAGAAGCGACTCATGCTCCGCTTCCCGCTCAAAGAATTGATTAAGCCGCAACGCGATGATATCCGTGCCTTGCTCCAAATCGGGGTACCATCGGCTGGAGAGAACTTGTCGTATCAGTTCTCACAAATCATCATCACCGGTTTCATCGCCACGATGGGTGAGGCGTCCCTCGCCGCCCGCGTCTATGTCATGAACCTGTCGATGCTCGCCTTCTTGTTCACGGTCGCCGTCGCGCAAGGGACGCAGCTGTTGATTGCCCGTGACATCGGCGGGAAACGGTTTAAAGAGGCGTATACCCGCGCCGTCAAGACGTTGAAGCTCGCCATGTTCGCATCACTCGTGGCCTCACTCGGACTCGCCGTCTTCGGTAAGTCGTTGCTCGGCCTGTTCACGTCGAACCCGGACATCATCGCCGTCGGCGTACCGATTTTATGGGCGACGCTCATCCTGGAGCCAGGTCGTGCCATGAACATCGTCTTGATGGGCTCGCTCAAGTCGGTCGGCGACGTTCGCTTCCCGGTCATGATTGGAATCGCCTCGATGTGGGGCGTCGCCGTCGTCTTCAGTTATTTGTTCGGTCTCCAGATGGGGCTCGGCGTCCTCGGGATTTGGCTCGCCTTCTCACTCGACGAGTGGTTCCGCGGTTTCTTCGCCTTCCGGCGCTGGAAATACGGGACGTGGCAACAAAAAGGCTTCCAGTTCGAACCGAAGCCAACTTCATAACCAATCAAAAAGAAGCGGTCGCTGTGACCGCTTCTTTTTTTATCGATTATCGATTTAAGAACGCCTGCATCGCCTGGCGATGAACGTCCGTCTGCCCACATTTCCGTTGCCAGATAATCTCTTGCTCGAGCCCGTCCTCGAACGAATCGGCTCGGAACAACGCCTTCATGCCTTGCACCGCTGTCGGTGACTTGGCTGCGAGCGTCTCGGCGTATGTCGTCAACCGCTCCAAGTACGCCTCATCCTCGACGAGCTCCGTAACGAGACCGAACGTCTCGGCCTGTTTGGCGTCAATCGTGCTGCCGCTCCACATCCAAGCGAGCGCGAGATCTGGCCGCATCAAGCGTCGCAAATGGTACGGTCCCCCCGCGTCGGCGACGAGACCGATTTTGATGAACGCCGAACTGAACTTCGTCGACCTTGCGACGAGCCGGACGTCCGCGGCGAGCGCCAGACTGAGACCCGCCCCCGCGACGACCCCATGAATGCCGGCAATGATTGGTTTCGGACAGTCGGCAAGCGCCCGCACGAGTGGATGATACACCTCTTCTAAATACACTCCATAGTCGGCGTCACTCTCAATCGTCAAGTCCTGTCCCGATGAGAAGGCACGTCCTTGCCCGACGAGCACGATGACGTGGACGGCCTCATCCGCCACGAGCTGCTCCATCGCTTCCCTCGCCTCGCGAAGCAACGTCTCATTTAATGCGTTCAATTTTTCCGGCCGGTCCCATTTCAGCCAGCCGACCCCGTTCCGCTGTTCCAGTTGAATCGTTTCCATCCTAATTTCCCCCTTCATGATAAAATGAATCACTATTCATTTCTCTATCATGGATTCTGTTTCCTTCTTGTCATGAAAACTTTCCGAGTTCGATTGCCCGACGCTACCACTATTTGCTATTCTTAAAAGAGTCGTTCAACGAAAGGGTGGGACCGATGCAACTGACAAACGCCGCAAGACAACTGAAACAACGGAACGTCCCGTTCACGTATCACACATATGAAGTGGACGAGTCCGACGTCTCGGCCAAGCATGTCGCCGCATCACTCGGTAAACCGCTCGACCAACTGTATAAAACGATTTGTCTCGAGAACGAGCAACGCCGATTCGCCTTCTTTTTGATTTCAGGAGAGCTCGATATCGACTTAAAAGCGGCCGCAAAAGCCTGGGGCGCCAAAAAGGCGTCGCCCGTACCGGTGAAGGAACTCGAGGCACTGACCGGGTACATCCGGGGCGGGGTCTCGCCGATTGGTGCGAAGAAACGATTCCCTGTGTTTCTTCACGACAGCGCCAAACAAAAAGACACGATTATCATCTCGGCCGGAAAACGCGGCTATCAACTCGAACTCGCTCCGGCTGACTTGCTCGGATTCACGGACGGTCGCTGGTTCACTCAATAACAAAGATGGAGGCAATACCTATGTGGAAAGAACGAATCCGCTCGTGGATTCCTAACTCATTTACGTTCGGCAACTTGTTCTGTGGCGTCTTGGCCATCGTCTATGCGGCGCGCGGCGACTTTTCGAACGCGACGTTACTGATTATCATCGCCATGATGCTCGATAGTCTCGACGGACGGCTGGCCCGTATGCTCGGAGTGGCCGGTGACTTCGGGAAAGAACTCGACTCGCTCGCCGATGTCGTCACGTTCGGGGTCGCCCCGGCGTTACTCGCCTACTACACGTTCTTTATCGATTACGGCAATTACGGCCTCTTCTTCGCCGCCCTATTCCCGCTGTTCGGCGCCTACCGCTTGGCCCGCTTCAACTTATCGGCGACGAACGTCACGGCCAGCTACTTCTCAGGCGTCCCGATCACCGCGGCCGGCGGACTGCTCGCCGTCGTGACGACGTTCGGGGACCAGATTAATGAACTGCTCACCCCAATCTTTTTCACGGGTCTCGCCCTGCTCATGGTCAGCCGCGTGCGTATCCCGAGTTTCAAAGATGTGCCGCTCCCGCGCCATTCGTTCATCATCACAGTCAGTCTCATCTACTTGACGTACATGATTTTCGCCCGGTGGAAAGAATGGCCGTCGTTCTGGTTCATCGCCGTCACATTCTACGTCTTATTCATCGCCTTCTCGTTCGTCAAGAAACGAAAACGGATGGCGAATTGATGGGTCCCTCTCGAGGGGCTCTTTTTTTGCATGCATTTATTAGACGGATGTCACAAACCTCTCTAGAATGGTAATAGAGGTGATGAAATGAAAGTGTATCCATGGATTTGGAAATGGTTTTTAGTTTGGTATGTCATCGGGGTCGTCCTCGTTGGCTTTGATTTGTTGCCGAGTTGGCTCGAATGGGCAAACCCGGTATTCTTATGGCTCGCTGGGGCCATCGGTGGTTGGGTGATCGCGGACGGCGTCCGCCACGCCCGCTGGATTGTCCCGTTCATCTTCTTCGGCTCAATCGCTGTCGAGACGCTCGGTGTCAAAACCGGGTTCCCGTTCAGCGAGTATATCTACGCCGAGGCGTTCGGTCCGACCGTGTTCGGTGTACCGGTCACAATCGGTGCAGCCTGGCTCGCCGTCATCGGCTCGAGTTTTGCCGTCGCCCGCTTGTTCTCGTTCAAGAACCGCACGCTCTGGCTCGTCCCATTCCTCGCTGTTTGGCTCGACATGGCAATCGATCCGGTCGCCGCGAACGTGAAAGGCTATTGGGAATGGGCCAATGACGGTTTGTATTATGATATCCCGACGCAAAACTTCGTCGGCTGGTTCGGACTGTCGCTCATTTTCTCTTGGTTACTCGACCGGTTTGAAGTCGAGGCGGAACCGATGTTGCTCGGGCACGGCCGTTATTTGTTCGTCATGCTTCACGCCTTGTTCGGAGTCACGGCCGTCAACGCCGGTCTCTACGGGATCGGTGTCCTCAGCCTCGTGACCGCCGCAGGTCTCATCTTGATAGAACGGAGGAGCCGTCATGATCGAAGCGAGCAAAAAGAAATGGTTCAATAACCTGTTCTCGACGTTCGTCAAAGAGCGTCAAATCCGTCCGTTTTTCCATACGATTCACGTCCGGGCCGATGACGTGCCGACACCTGGATTGTTTTTGAGCACACACAGCTCGTGGTGGGACGGGATGATTCTGCTCATGTTGAACGAATATTATTTGCGTCACGACGTCCACGTCTTGATGGATGAGGATGGACTGCGCCGCTTCCCGTTCTTCCGCCACTTAGGTGCGTTCTCCATCAAAAAAGGCAAACTATCGGACGTGCGCGCCTCGCTCGACTATGCTAATCGGCTGTTACTCGCTGGCAAGTCCGTCTGGGTGTTCCCGCAAGGACGTGAGTATCCACAGGAGCATCGCCCGCTCGAGATCGGTTCCGGTGCAACGATGCTGATTCACAATCCAGAAGTCCAGTTGTGCGCCATCTATTATACGTTCGCGTCCCACGCCGCCCCGCTCGTCTATGTGCGGTTCCGCAACCATACGGTCGTCTCTAAGACGCGACGTGACCAAAAACAAGAGCTCGCCAAAGCACTTGAGCGACTATATGACGATACGCGCGACGACGTGATCGCACAATCCGACCGCTATATCGAGCTGTTCCCTCCGAAGCGCAGCTTGGCGGATTGGACAGAGCACGTGCTCCAACTCGGAAGAGGCCGCTCATGATTCTGTTCGTCATCACGTCCCTGATGCTCGTCTTCACGCTGGTGAACTTGCTATTCCTCCGGCCGCTCACCGCTCCGGCCCCTGTCCCTTCGACCGCGATTTGCATCCCGCTTCGGAACGAGGAGCGGAACGTGCCGAAACTCGTCACAAGTTTGAAGGCAGCCTTGACGGATGAATGTCACGTTTATTTGTATGAGGACCGGTCCGAGGACGGTACATATGAGGCGCTCGTTCAAGCGATTGCGGGCGATTCCCGCTTCACCATCTTCCGTGGGGTGCCGCTCCCGGAAGGCTGGGCCGGTAAAGTCCATGCATGCCATCAGTTGGCGACCCGGACGACCGAGCCGTATGTATTGTTCCTCGATGCCGACGTGACGATCGACCCGACGTTCATCGGTCGACTTCACGGCACACTCGCCCGCGAAGGAGCGGTCTTCTTGTCGGGCTTCCCCCGTTTCCCGACACCGACTTGGCTCGGGAAACTGTTGATTCCGATGCAGCACGTCTTAATCGCCCAGCATTTGCCCCTGTTTTGGCGAAAAGTCCGTCATCCTGCCTTCGCCGCGGCCAACGGGATGAACGTCCTCGTCGAGCGGGCGAGCTACGAGGATGTCGGAGGGCACGCCTCGATTCATGATTCATTGATTGACGACATCGATCTCTGCCGCGAGTTCAAACGTCGGAAAAAGATCACGTCGCTCGTCAACGTCTCGCCGTATATCACGTGTGACATGTATGCGACGAATGAAGAAGTCTGGAATGGGTTTTCAAAGAACGTATTCAAGGGAATGAATGAAGCAGTGGGCATCGCCCTTTATTTCTTTCTCTACTACGGCATCCAGCTGTCTGCTTTCATCGTCTTTCTCGTCCGCATGGACTGGATTTCATTCTTGGCATGCGCGTTCGTTTTGCTCGCGCGCCTCGCCATCGATGTCAAATCGGGTGGCCGCCAGTTTTGGCTCCACCCGTTCAGTCTCATCGCCTACTTGCTCCTCTTGTCGAGCGCGGTCGTGCGCAAATGGCGACGGAAGCCGATTTCATGGAAAGGCCGGACGTATCAATAATTAGGAGGCATACTATGAAACATATCGCCATTATCGGGGCCGGTCTCGGCGGCTTGAGTGCCGCCGTCACCTTGGCCGCCCGCGGTTACGACGTGACCGTCATTGAAAAGAACGAGCATGTCGGTGGGAAGCTCATGCCGATTATCACCGATGGACACCGCTTCGACTTCGGACCGAATACGATTACGATGCCGGACGTGTTCCGCTCCGTCATCCGCAACAGCGGCGCCAACCCGGATGACTATTTTGAGCTCGTCAAACTCGAGTCGCACACGGTCAACCACTTCTCCGACGGTTCGACGTTCACATTCGATTCGGACCGCGAAAAAATGGAAGCTGAGGTGCGCCGTCTGACCGGCGACAAAGCCGATAAAAATCAATTGGCCGCTTACTTAGACGAGGCGGAAAAACTGTTCGAGATTGCCAATCACCGCTTCTTCACGCGGATGGACTCGAAAATCGATACCGGTCTTTGGGCCGACATGATGAAAGTGCATCCGCTCAAGAGCCTGCATGCGCTCCATAAAAAGTACTTCAAGGACCCTCGCATCATCCAAGCACTCGACCGGTATGCGACGTATATCGGCAGCAGCCCCTACGTCACACCAGGCACGTTCGCGCTCATCTCGCATCTCGAGCTGAATGACGGCGTCTATTTCGCCAAAGGTGGGAACTGGACGATCGCGAAAGGCTTCGCGAAACGGGCGAGCGAGCTCGGCGTCGAGTTCCGGCTCGGCCATGAGGTGACGAAAATCGAAGTGACGAACGGGAAGGCCCATGCGGTCGTCATCGACCACGAAGAGGTCATGTCTTGCGATGCCGTCCTTCTGAACGGGGAACTGCTCACGCAATATCCGCGTCTCGTCGACGCGATGGACCGTCCCTCGTTCCCGGTACCGACACGCGACACGATCGAGCCATCGGTGTCCGCTTTCGTCATCATGATCGGCTTGAACAAACGATTGAATCTCGCCCATCACAACGTCTATTTCTCAGACGACTACGAGGCCGAGTTCCGGGCCTTGTTTGAAGAGGAACGCTATGCCGATGAGCCGACGATCTATATCTCGAACTCGGCCCATACCGACCCGTCAATGGGAGAAGCCGGCGATAACTTGTTCATCCTCGTCAATGCGCCGGCCCATATGACCGATATCGATGCCGAGACGTATGAGCATTTGATTCGTCGACGGCTCCGCACGTTCGGTGTCGATTGGGAAGACAGCGATGTCTTGTTCCATCGCCGCGTCACTCCACTCGATTTGACCCGTGATTTTTACGCCTACTACGGAGCGCTTTACGGGACGTCGGCCAACTCGAAAAAAGGAGCGTTTTTCCGTCCGTCGGCCCGTTCCGAAGACGTCTCAAACATCTGGTTTGCGGGCGGTTCGACCCACCCTGGTGGCGGTAGCCCGATGGTGACGCTTTCAGGACAATTCGCGGCCCGATCGATGTTAGAGGACATACCTCTGACAATTTGAACATTTTGTGAACAGAGGATTCGACACTTGTCGACACGGGACAGACGTGATAATATCATATTCGAGTTCAAGCAGTTTTGTAACGTTAGTTACACCTGTAGCGATCGAATGGCTTCCCCGAGCCTATCGCGTTTTGAACTTGTCACACCCGAGAAAAAAGTGATGAGCGAGTTTCCCCACTCGTATCCCGCAGCTGGAACAGCATGCATCTGATGTTCCCCCTTAGTCCATCAAGCATCCTGCTTCAGCGAAGATGCCCCATTGTTTCATTCCCCATGAAACGAGGCACATCTTTAGGGTTCATCACGTCCGATTCGTTCGTTTCCCCGATGAACGAATCACATAACGCTTACACCACTTTTGGTCCCCCGCCAAAAGTGGTTTTTTTGTGCGCAAAAAAGGCAGCCGTCTCAAGACGACCGCCCTTGCTTATAATCTGGTCAACAGTTTGCCTTTTTGAATCGTCGAGACATACGCCCGCTTCGTGAAGACGTCATGCCCGTTCTGCCGGGCCGCATCTAAAATCCCTTCATAGAGGAGCGCTGCCGCCGCGACAGGCTTCCGGCTCGTCACAGGATACAAGTGATGCGTCTCCCGGGCGCTGCTGTATAACGCTTCCGCGCGACGGGCCACTGTCTCCCAGACGTCGATGAACGCCGGAGTCACTTGCCGCGCAAACAAATCGGCTTCCTCGACACCGAACTCGGCGAGCAACGACTGGGGCACATAAATCCGGTCCCGATCGAGGTCTTCCCCGACGTCGCGCAAGATGTTCGTCAACTGCATGGCAATTCCTAAATCGATGGCGCCTTGCTTCAATTGCTGGCGTCCACCCGCATCGGCGTCCGGCGCGAGAATCGGTAACAGCATCAAGCCGACGGTACTGGCCGCGTAATAGCCATACTGCTCCGTCTCCTCGAGCGTCGCATAACGCGTCTTATGTAAGTCCCATTTCATGCCTTCGGCCAACTCGAAGAACGGTTCGACGTCCATGTCGTATCGCTTCCAGACATCCTCGAGCGCCACCCAGAGCGCATCCGGCAATGGTTCGCCCGCCAAGAAACGATCGAACTCGGCCAAAAAATGCGTCAAACTTTCCTCGGGGCTATCAGATTCGTCGACCGCGTCATCGAGTGTCCGACAAAACGTATAGACCGCAGCCACGGCTTGGCGGTCAGGTTTAGAGAGCAGGGAAAAGGCCCGATAGAACGTGAGCGAGCCTTTTTTCATTACGTCTTCACATTGACGATACGCTTCTTGTGTCGTCATGGTACAATGCCCCCATTTCTTCTTCCATTCTTTTCACTAACAGTTGCGAGCCGATCATGACGATTGGAACGCCTCCGCACGGATGGACCGATGCCCCGACCGCATAGAGACGGTCAATCTGGGCATACGGACGGGCCTGCGGTTTGAACGCGGCCGACTGGGCCAATTTCGGTGCGATGCCGAAGCTTCCACCCTCGAACAAGCCGAATCGTTCCGCGTCCATCGGCGTCCGGACTTTCATTTCCAAGACACGGTCTCTGAAATCGGGCACCATTCGTTCGATGCGGCCGATCAAATGCTCGATCGCACCGCTCGCTTCGAAGTCTTTCCGTTCCAATTTACGAGGCACCGGTACGAGTACGTACAGCACGCTCGTGCCCATCGGTGCGAGCGAGTCATCGATGAGGGACGGATTGAACGTATACATCGCTGGATACTTGCTCAGTTTACCATCTTCGAAGATGGTCCGCATCGACCCGGCAAAATCAGTCGGTAAATCGAATTGGTGGACCGGCAAGTCGATGTCCCCGTTCACGGTGAAATACAACAAGAGAGTCCCACTCGACGGTTCATACGACTTTGGCTTGACGCCATCAATCAAGCGTTCCATGAGCGGGAAGTCGCCGTTGACGACGACCGCATCATACGGATGGACGACTCCGTCGACGACGACCGCATCCGCCCGACCTTCGGCGACGCGGACGCGTTCCACCTTCGCGTTCAGCTTGAACGTGACGCCCCGGCGCTTCAACTCTTGTTCTATTTTCGTCGCCAGCGAGAAATATCCTCCTTTGACGTACCAAATCCCCTCTTCTTGCTCCCGATACGGAATCAAGCCATAGAGGGATGGCGTGTCATACGGGTTGCCGCCGATGTAGAGCGTTTGCAGACTATAGGCGACACGAAGACGTTCGTCCTTAAAGAAGCGTTTCATGTTCTCGTGGGCCGTCTCATACGCCTTCAAGCGCATGAGGAGCATTAATAACTTCGGCTCGAACAGATCCGTCTTGCTCTTATAGCCCCGGTCCAAGAACGCGTCGAAGCCGAGGCGATACTCTTCTCGTTTTTGGGCCATATATTTTTTGAATCTGGCACCCTCGTTGAAAAGACGGTCGATTTCGGCCGCCTGGCGCTCGATATCGCGATATTTATAGAACGTCGTCCCATCCTCATAACGGAGGCGATAGAGCGGGTCGACTTCAAGCAGTTCGAGCTCACGTTCCGGGAACCCGGCTTCTTGAAGCTGACTTTTCAGTTTCCCGGGTAACAGGACGATGGTCGGCCCCTCATCGACGCGGGCACCGTTCTCGAATTCGACATAATTGAGTCGACCCCCGACGCGGGATTCTTTCTCATAGATGGTCACGTGTAGCGACGGATATTTATGGGTCAGGAGCAAGGCCGCGTAAAGCGACCCGATTCCGGCACCGACGAAGCTGATGTTCATTGGCCGACACCTGCCCGGTCACGCAATAGGTTCGCCGTGATCCGCGCCGACTCAAAAATCGTCGGCAGTCCGCTGCCTGGATGAGTGCCCCCGCCGACGAGCCAGACGTGATCGAGTTCCTCGAACTGATTGTGCGGACGGAAATACATCATCTGCGATAAGTTGTGTCCGAGATTGAACGTGGCTCCTTCATATACACCGAACGCTTCCCAGTCGTTCGGCGTGAGCGGCTGCATGACCTCGATATGGTTACGAATGTCGCGATACGGTGAACGCGTCTCAAGCGCATCGAGGACACGTTCCGTCATCGTCGCCTCGAGCTTCTCCCAAGGCAAGTTCGACAGATTGTTCGGGACCGGCACGAGGACGTAGAGTGACGATTTACCGGCTGGTGCCAGCGTCGGGTCAATGTTTGACGCGTTCTGCACGTAGAAGGAGAAGTCTTCACTCAGCTTCAAGTCTTGCGTCATCTCTTTCACGTTACGCTCGTAGTCGTCTGCGAAATGAATCGAGTGATGGGCGACGTCGTCATAGACGCGATCGAGCCCGAGATAGAGCATGAACGTCGAACACGAGTAGCGCTTCTTCTTCAGTTGTTTCGGACTCCAACGCGTGAGCGCATCGCTCGGGACGAGCGTCGTCATCGCATGGGCGAAATCGGCCCCGACAATCACTTCATCGAACGCGTAATGCACGTTGTTCGCCACGAGACCGTTAACACGCTTCCCATCGAGCAAGAGACGGTCAACGCCTTCTCCGAGACGAATCTCACCGCCCTCTTCTTCGATGACGCGCGCCATCGCTGTACATAGTTGGTTCACGCCGCCAATCGGATGATGGACGCCGTAGGCATGCTCCATATACGACAGAATCGAGAAGCCGCCTGGACAATCCCAAGCAGACATCCCTAAATATTTGGCTTGGAACGTGAAGGCGTACTTCAGCTCCTCGCTCGTGAAGTATTCCGATAACACGTCATATAACGATTTACCAATCGACAAGAACGGCAACGCCTTCAAGACGCGTGTAGCCACGTAATCCGTCAGCTTGTCATGCGCCGTCTGCAGGACCGGCATCAACTTCGAAAGCTTGATGGCTTGTTCGGCCATGAAACGTTCATAGCCATCCCCGTTCCCAGGGAATTGCTCTTCAATCGCCTGATGCATTTGATCACGGTCGGTCGTCATCGACAGTACCCGGTTCCCTCGATCGAAATAAAGGTCGTACATCGGTTCAAGGCGTTTCATCTCGACGTAGTCATGTAAATCGCGACCCGTCTCTTCGAAAATCTCTTCTAAAATATACGGCATATTTAAAAAAGTCGGGCCACGATCGAACGCGAATTCTCCGACTTGAAGACGAGACGTTCGTCCACCGACGAACGCCTGCTTCTCAAATACTGTTACCTTCACACCACGGCTTGCGAGCAGCATCGCAGCCGCAAGTCCTCCTGGTCCGGCACCGATCACGGCGACTCTTTTTTCCGACACGTTGAACAACTCCCTATGTGAATAGTCTCTTATGCTTCTATCTCATTATAGAAATGACTGGAGACAAGTTCAAATTTGAATCGGCTCGTCGTGTGTCCGCCATGTGTCAATTGCCGCGTTCGGCAATGACGATATACCATGATCCTTCCGGGATGAATGGGATAAAGCGAATATTTTCAAAGCCGACTTGCTGCATTTGACGGCGCAACTCTCGAATTGTCGGTAACGGATGCAAGTTGTCATGGAGGGTCATGAACGCATTGAACGCCGAGGCAAACCGAGAGCCGAGCGGCGTCTCTGCGAGCGGAGTGACGAGGACGGCGACACCGGACGCTTCGAGGTTCTCGAGCATCCGTTCGAGCAATTCGATTCGTTTTTCTGGCGAGAAGTAATAGAGCATGTTATTCATCATGACGGCATCGAACCGGTCCTCATGATCCCATTCCATGAAATCGGCCACTTCGTAACGAATATCGCCTGACTCATCCTGCTCCCGGGCTTCGGCGATGACGTCCTCTTCTAAGTCAATCCCGGTCAACTTCCACTCTGGTTCGAGGCCATGCAGTTTACGCAAGTAACCACCGTGCCCGCATCCGATATCGAGCATCGTCTTCACGTCGGCCTGACGCAACAGTTGTTGAACGACTGGGAAAGCGACCGTCTCGACGAGCGTCGACGTCTGTGCAACGACCTGTCCATGCGTCGCCCCATCGAACGTCTTCTGTTTGCCCGACTCTAAAAAGTCAGGGTAAGCGATGAGCGCCGGGATATGCAGCTCCATCATCTCTTGCAGCATGAAACCGATACTGCGCTCATCCTCATGCGACAATTGATATTTCAAACTACGTGTCGGGAAGTAACGCCAGCCTCTCTTCTTCAAATGACGAACGGCGACCCCCACTTCAAGCCAACGCTCCAGCGCGAGTTTCGTCAACGGTTGCTTCAAGCGAAGCGTCATCTCCGCAAAGCTGGCCCCGCCTTGGAGTGCATCGAACAATCCATATTTATAGCCGATATATCCGTGCCAAAGCGGCAGGAACGATTCCGTTTGTTTCATCCATCTTCGCGCGTGCAAGACGCGTGACCATTCATTCATTTGTTGTTCCATCATTTCACCTCATCATCGTTATCACTGATTTTTTTATTTTCCCCTAATAATTTACGGACAAACAAAAAAATCCCACTCCGATGTGCGGAATGGGAATCAACCTTAAATGAAATTGCTAAAGAACGACTGTCCGTATGGCAACGCATAGCCGATGAAGATCGTCACGAGTGCAAGTACGACGAAACCGCCGAACATCGCGTTCGCTGGTTTTTTCTTCTTCACACGGATGAGCGTCATCTCACCGAAGATGAGCGTGAGCAGTCCGACCGTGATTTTCACGTGATAGAACATGCCGCCACCGTTCAATTGTAAATACAAATAAAGTCCTGTGCCGAACGCGACGAGCAACATGAGTCGAAACACCATGTGGGCAATCTTCCCGCTCTTGTTCGCGTTCTTATAGCCGACGTAGGCGACAGCGAACAAGACGAGTAATAAAATCCAGCTCGTGACGTGCGTGTGTAGGAATGCAGTCAATGGCATTCAAAGTCCCCCTTTCCATTATGTACAATCTCTATTGTACACGAGTCGCTCGCTTTACGGTCAAGCAGGTGATTGAAAAATCTTCGCTTCCACCAAAAAGGCGCCCCATCGATGATCGATAGGCGCCTTGCGTTGCTGACGTGATTAAGCTGTCGTCGTTTCTTGTTCACGGACGGCGTATTCATAACTTGGAATGACGACCGTGAACGTCGAGCCTTGATGCTGCACCGACTCGACATGAATCTGACCGGCGTGACCGCGGACGATTTCCTGACAGATCGGAAGGCCGAGTCCGGTACCGCCGATTTCACGGCTGTCCGAATTGTCGACACGATAGAACTTGTCGAAGAGTCGGTCGAGCGCATCGCTCGGAATCCCGATTCCTTGGTCTTTCACTTTAATCGAAATGGATTGGTCGTGATGGGCCAGTTCGACTGTGATTTTCCCGCCACGCGGCGAATACTTCACGGCGTTCGAGAGCAAGTTACTCATCAACTGTTTGAACTTCTGACAGTCGGCGAACAGTTCGTACGGGCGGTCATCGGCCGTGACGAGCTCGAACTGGTGTTTCAACGATGACGCCTCATAGAACGTCATCATATCGCGAATGACCGGCTCGACGTCGAGCTGTTCGCGGTCATACATTTGACTGCCGGCTTCCATGCGCTGCACGTCAAGGAAGTCGTTGACGAGATGCGTCAAGCGCTCCGTCTCGGCATGAATCGTCTGCAAGTATTTCGCTTGCTTCTCGTTCGGCAACTGCTTCTTGACCATGAGCTCGGTGAACCCATAAATCGAAGAGAGCGGGGTCCGTAATTCATGGGAGATGGTCGAGATGAACTCGCTCTTCAAGCGCTCCGCCTCGGTCTCGCTCGTGATGTCACGGAAGACGAGCAACGTTCCTTTCGATAACCCGCCGACGACGATGCGCTCCGCATACATCTGTAGGTTCATTTCCCCTTTACGGATCGAGAAACTCACGCTGTCATGCGGGAAGTCGTCCGTGAACAAACGATCGGTATACTTCAAGAAATCGTCTTCTTGATCGACCGTCGTTGAAATCGTCTCGCGCCATTCGTTCCATGATAGTTCCGCGAGTTCGCTCGACGTGATCTCGTCAAGCTCAGGGAACATCTCATAGAGCGGACGGTTGACGAAGACGTCATCGGTCGAGTGTTCGACGTAAATGACCGCCTCGCGAATCGAGTCGAGAATCCGTTCCGTCTTCCCTTTCTCACGGGTCATCTCTTCAAACAGACGCATCCGGAGAAGTGAGAGCGACAACTGACGGGCGAACGACATGATGTCGCCCATCTGTGTCTGCGTGAAGCGGTCTTTATAACGAACGAGATAGATGAACGCGATAATCGAGTCATCCGTCGGATCATGGACCGGCACGGCCGTCTCATACATATAGTATGGATACGGGAGCGGATGGTCGCTCGCGACTTGTTTCGACGAATGGACGGTCGTCCGCAGTGTCATCGCCCGCGTCAAGACCGAATTCTCGCTATCGAGCAATTGACGCGTGAGCGTCTCGTTCAAGCCATGGCTCGTGATCGAGAATGAACCTGTCGCATCGACGAAGACGAGCGCGCCGACTTCTGAGTCGGTGATGGCGACGAGCTTCTCGATAATTTCTGGATAGGCCGTGAGCGAATCGCGGGCCGCGAGCGTCTCGGTCAATTCGTTACGATAAGCCAAGTGTTGCTCGTTCTGTTGCGTCTGCTCCAAGATTTCCTCGAGCTCTTGCTGCTGGGCTTGAAGCTCCTCTTGTTGTGCAATCAATTCTTCTTGTTGCGCCTGTAACTCATGGTTTTTCTCAATCAAGTGACGTTCATTGTCACGAAGCGTCTCGGCCATCTTATGGAACGACCGTGACATCGTCCCAATCTCATCTTCGCGTCCCATCTGATCGCTCAAATCGACGATCTCGCCCTTGAGCAGACGGTCCGAAGCGATTGAGAGACGCGAAATCAAACGCGTTTGACGACGCAAGAACGGTTGGATGAACAGTAAAATCAATGCCGCGAACGATAAAATGCTCGCAATCCAGAGGAATTGAAGAATATCGTTATTCAATTTCCAAGCATCGTACACTTTTTGTTTCTCGCTATTCATCAAAGATTTATAATCTGACAATGATGTCTCAATCTGTTGAATCGGTCCGAGCGTATCAATCCCGCGCTCTGGGCTGTATGGGACGACGCCCTGCTCAATCAAGCGCTGGGCGGTCGGTAAGCCTAATACGGTCTCCGGGTCGATCGTCGTCTCGGTGATTTCACCGTCAGCACGCAACTGTCCATATTCCGTCGTCACCGGAAGGATGACGCCAAAATAGAAATCGTGGAACTCTTGCAAGTCTTCCGCAAAAATCTCACCTTGTTTCGTCTGAACGACACTCTTGAACCAGTTGATTTCTTGTTGGAACTCATTCTCTTTCGCTTTGGCGCGATCGAGCGCTTCGGTGTCACCGAAGACGAGATAACCTCGGGCCTCATATTGGACCCCTTGCCAGTCGTCCCACAGCGTGTTCAAACGGTCGATGCGTTGATCGACATCTTGTAGCCGTTGTTCGTTCGCCGCAACACGCTCTTGCATGTGCAAATACATAAAAATCGAGCCGACGAGCGCGAGCGCGAGGAACGAGTAGAGGGCGACCATGAGGTCGCGACCGAGTTTTTGTTTAAACCATCTGTTCAATTCACGATGCCTCCTATAATCTTCACCAATTCAAGTGGACTGAACGGCTTCGAAATAAAGTAGTCGACGCCAATCTCATTCGCGCAATCACGATCAGATTGTTGGCTCTTCGCCGTGAGCATCATCACTTTCGTATGTTGACGTCCTGGCAGTTTTCGTACTTTCTCAATGACCTCAAGACCGGTCATGCCTGGCATCATATGGTCGACAATCACGAGGTCGTACTCGTTCTGTTCGATTAGCCGATAGGCTTCAAGGCCGTCTGGCGCTTCATCAATGTCATATCCTTCATCTTCTAATGTATCTAAAACAAGCATGCGTAATACTTCTTCATCTTCTGCTAGTAAAATTTTTACCATGACGATTCCTCCATTTTTTATCCCATTTCATTATTTTAACGGATTCAGTTCGTAATCACAAAAAATAAGGGTGTACGGTGTATAACCGTACCCCTTTTTCTTCACAACGTCTACATTATAATACAACAATTTCCTGCAATTCGAGCGAATAAATGAGCATCTGCCCGACCGTGATTCCCCAAATCGCCTCAATCGCCTCACGATAAAGCGAGAGTTGGACGTGATAGCGGTCACGTAACATTTGTTTTGCCGCGTCACGGGAACCGCTCGAGAAAAGCACAGAGTCCGATTTATAATCGAGAAGTACATACGTCTCTCCGTCATAAAACAGACAATCGATAATCCCTTGGATCAGCACGTGCTCGTCGGTGAACGTCCCCGTTGGATTGACTCGCTCGGCCGGGACCGTGTACGTGAATGGTAGCTCACGCCAACCTGTCCCAGTTTGAAGCGCTGCTGTCAACGCGCGTCCCGTTTCCGAGGCAAAGAACGCCTCGATTTCAGGACTCGCAAGCCGTGCCGTTTCGGCCTCGACCGGGCTGAGCATGCTTTCCGCTTCCCAGCGGTCGATTTGGACATCGAGCGGCTCGGACGGGTCGATCAATTGGAAGACGAGATGTAGCGTTGTCCCCCGTTCGGCTCCTGTCTGCGGAGATTGCTTCCATTTTGGTTCTCGATACGGGGTGTCCGTCGCCCGGTACGTCTCTTCGAACGCCGCCTGTTCAAGCTGGAGCGCCCGCTTCAATTCGGTCACCGTTTGTTTGGCCGCTGTCTCCGTCGCAGCCTGTGCCGGATAGGCGTAGGCGAACGCCTTGTGGACGAACTCACTGACGTTCGCTTCGTCTTTCACCGGAAAATCGATCGCCTCGAACTGTTTGACGTGATGGAGCTGCGCCATCATCTCTTGGAGCGTGGCGACTTCTGCCAAATCTTCCTCACCGATGATGCGATACGTCCACGGTGTCGCTTCTTGTTGCGGAGCGATAACCGGCAAGCCCTGTTGTTCTAAGAACGAGGCAGCCCCTTCAAGTTTCAGGAGTGCCGGAGCGACCCAATCGAGATACGTCTTCGCGTCACGACGCGACTCGGCCGATAACGTCGTCCCGGTCTGCTCGACGTGCAGCCACTGCTGAATCTGTTTCCCCGGTTCTTTAATCGTCCCGACCAAAATCAATTTCTCTTTGGCACGGGTGAGGGCGACATACAGGACGCGCATCTCTTCGGCTTTCATCGTGGCATCGAGATCGCGGCGAATCATCTCTTTGACGAACGTCTCCGTCTTCGTCCGGGTGACGACATCGATGGCGTCGAGCGAGATGCCATACCGTTTATGGAAGATGACGCGCTGCATTTGGTCGCGTTTATTGAACTGCTTTCCAAGCTGGGCGACGATCGTGACCGGGAATTCCAGTCCTTTCGACTTATGGACCGTCATGATTCGGACGACGTTCTCTTCTTCGCCGAGCGAACGCGCCTCTGACAAATCCTCACCGTTATCTTGCAGTCGGTCCATCACGCGGAGGAAGCGATACAAACCGCGGTATCCGCTCCGTTCATAGGACAAGGCCCGATCATAGAGCGCCTTCAAGTTTTCTTGGCGTCCTTTCCCACCTGGCAAGCCACCGGCGAAATCGTAGAAGCCGGTGTCGTTGAACACTTGTTGAATCAGCTCCGACAAGCTATGGTTCCGTGCGAACGTGCGCCACGCTGACAACGCGTCGAGCACATCGCCGCACTTCAGACCGAGGTCATCCTCATCGTCCGCTTTCGCTTTGAGCGCCTCGAAGAACGAGTCCTCCGATTCAAGACGAATCTTGGCCAGTTCTTGGTCACTGAAGCCGAACATCGGTGAACGGAGCGCTCCCGCGAGCGGGATGTCTTGAAGCGGATTGTCAATCAGTTTCAACACGGCGAGCATCATGCGAATCTCGGTCGCCTGGAAATAGCCGCCGTCTGAATCGGTATAGGCCGGGATGTTGTACTGTGTCAAAATATCCATCAGCTGTTCGACGCGCTCTTTTTTTGAGCGGACCAAGATGACGATATCGCGATATTCGCACGACCGCAGCAAGCCGGTCGCCTCATCGGTCACTTTGAACGGTTCCTCGCCCGAGACAAGTTCTAAAATCCGGGTCGCGATGGCGCGTCCTTCGAGCTCTTGTTTCGAGAGATCACGACTCTCACCATTGACGAGAATCAGCTCAGGTCTCGCCTCGAGCTCCTCATACGCCCGGCCTGGCACGAGTCGGGCCGCCTCATCGTATTCGATCTCACTTACTTCCTCGTCCATCAACCGGACGAACAAGTCGTTGATGCCATGGAGCACTTCGGCCCGGCTCCTGAAGTTTTGGGACAGGTCGATCCGTTGTCCCGAACCACCTTGTTTGAACCGGGTCGCCTTTTCGATGAACAGACGCGGCTCGGCATGGCGGAACCGATAAATCGATTGTTTGATATCGCCGACCATGAACAAGTTGCCGACGTGTTCGGCTTCGTGGCTGACGAGTCCGATAATCGTTTCTTGGATCTCGTTCGTATCTTGATACTCATCGATCAACACTTCGGCGAAGCGCTGTTTATAGAGCGATGCGACCGAGGACGGTCCGTCCCCGTCGCGCAAAATCGCGAGCGCATAATGTTCAAGGTCGCTGAAATCGACGAAAGCGCGTTCCCGCTTCGCCTGCTCATAGGCAGCACCGAACGTCCGGACGGTCTTGACGAGCGTCTCGACGAGCGGACGTTGCGTCATCAAGACCTCTAAATAGTCCGCTCCGCTCGTGCCGGCCTGTGCGGTCGCTTCGCTCAACTTCTTCTTCGCCTGGTCGTAGGCCGGTTTCAACACCGTGTGGTAGACATGATGTTCGTCTTTCTTTTGGACGGATTTCATCGTCCCGAATTTGACGGCGCGGGAAGCCGTCTCGAGCTCGCTCCACTTGAACGAGTCCGGATCAAGGTTCGCGAACGGCAAAATCGCCTGTTGCACGTTCTCGGATTGCGCCTCATAACCAGCGAGCCGAAGCTCGATGGCGACGCGACGAAGTTGACGCAACGCTTTCTCGATGTCTACCCAAAGCAGGTGACCGAATTCGATCAGCAATTGCTCATCGTCCGGGTCCCCGTCAAATTGATACAACGAGACGAGCTCATCCAGATAGGCTTCCGGGTCAGGCAGTGTTCGCGCATAGTGATAAAGTCCGAGAATCAACTCCTCAATCTCACTGTCCCCGCGGTCGGACGTATAGGCGTCAATCAAGGCGAAGAACGCTTGGTCTTGTTCGCCATAGGCGTCTTCGAGCACGTCTTCGAGCACATCGTCCTGCAAGAGCACCAAATCACGCTCTTCAGCGATTTTGAACGCCGGGTCGAGGTCGAGCAAATAGTAATTCTCTCGAATCACCTCGAGACAGAACGAGTGAATCGTCGTGATGAGTGCTCGGTTGAGCATTTGGCGTTGTTTGCGAATATATGCGTTCTCCGGGTCGTCACGAAGCGCTTGATCGAGCGCTTTGGCGATTCGCCGCTTCATCTCGGCCGCGGCCGCATTCGTGAATGTGACCACGAGCATGCGGTCGGCCGTCAGTTCGTCCTTCTCATCCAAGAGACGGCTCGCAAGTCGTTCCACGAGGACTGCCGTCTTGCCGGAACCGGCTGCCGCCGAGACGAGCACGTGCGATCCTCTGGCATCAATGGCCGCTTGTTGGTCATTCGTCCACTGCATCGACGTCACCTCCTAATCTTGACAAGACGTCATCTTTTTCTAGCTTTTTCAATTGCCGTGCCTCGTTGGACAACGCCTCATCAAAGTGACAGACACTTTGGAACGGGCACGTCTGGCATGGCCGGCGTTCTTTATACTCATACGGTTCGACCCCGATTTCACCGTCATACATCGCCTCGGCGCTCGATTGGGCCAAATCGATGGCATGGTCCATCAACTGTTCGAGTTGCGGTGGCGAGACGACTTTTTTCGTCGTGTTCGCATCGAGCGTCCCGTCTTTCTTGTACTTGACCGGGATGACGATTGATTTTTTCTGGTCGAGTTTCGCCGTCCGGTCCATCATCTCTAAAATGGCCGGATCATCGACGAGCAACCCTTGCATCTGATACGACTCGAGCACCTTGCGTTCGGTGTCGGTATCCGTCTCGGCCGGAGCGACGAGCGGGCGATGGACGTGGAAATAGAGCGCGGCCGCTGGGGCGACGTTCTCTTGCGTCCAGGCGTTCGCCTGCTCAATCAACACTTTCAAATAGATGAGCATCTGCATCGCGAGCCCGTAATAAATCTCGGCGAAGTCGATCTCTCGTTTACTCGACTTGTAATCGACGATCCGAACGTACAATTGGTCGTGAATCGAAGCCGTATCGACCCGGTCAATCCGACCGACGAGTTCGCACGTCGCCCCGTTACTGAGCGTGAACGATACCGGCGGGAAATTGCCGCTGCCGAAAGCGAGCTCAAAGGCGACCGGATCGAACCCGTCTCGTTTCGACTGCTCGATTAACACTTCGGCCGTCTTGCTGACGACGTCGGTCAATTTCTTCTTCAAATAGCCATACCGGTTCGAACTCATCAAAATCGCGTTTTGAATCTCTGGTGTGACGAGCTCGACGGCCGCCTCAGCGAGAGAAGAACATTCCTCCCGGCTCACATCACGCCATTCTTTCCCTTCCATCTGCACGGTCTGCGACATGTGCTCGATGGTGCGATGATACAAGTTGCCGATATCCGGCGCCTCTAAGCGATACAAACGGCGCTCTTTTAAACGAAGGCCGTAACTGGCGAAGTGACGGTACGGACAGGCTTGGAACGTCTCCAGCCGCGAGACGCTCGCCCGAATCGAGTTCGTGTACAGCGACTTGGCGACGTCTTCCGGTAACGGCTTGGGCACGTTTTGATAGAAGAGCGCGCTCGTCAATAACCGGATCCGCTCGCGGCCTTCCGGATGTTTCAACAGCTCGTTATATACCGTGAACCACGTGTCTTGAATCGGGTAGTGGCGACTGAGCCGCTGTAATTCCAGCGCCGTGACCGCTGCCGTCTGATTCACGTTCGTGATGAACGACAACTGGTCGCTCGGGCGATGTTCCCCGGCTTCTGCGAAGTGGGTCGTCACGACCTTGCCACCGCCAAGCCGCGCCTTCAGGTCCGCGATGAAGCTGGCCGGCTGAATCGCCTTGCCGGCGCGGTCGACGAGGGCGTAGCTGACGAACAGCCGATGACTCGGTGCAGTGAGCGCCTTATACAAATAGTACGTCTCATCGTCAAACAAGTGCTCGGTCGCTTTCCCAGCCCGGACGCCGTTCTCGTGCATGAAGTCGAGGTCCTGGTCGGTCAATAGTTTCGACTGGGTCGAGACGAGCGGGATTTGATCTTCGTTCGCTCCGAGCAGGAAGACGACTTTCTTATCAAGCAACCGGCCCCGAACATAATCGGTGACCGTCAATTGATCCAAAGAAGGCGGGACGAGCGCATAGCGCAGACTATCGAGCCCGGTGTCCATCATTTGGAGGAACAGCTCGGTCGAGAGCGTCTCGTCCGGTGCGGCCGCCTCTAGCTGTTCGAGCAAGTGCAACACCGCGTCCCATACTTGCGTATGTTCGCGCGCCTCGAGCAAGCGTGCCTCTTCGAGCGCCTCATCTCGCCAATGGGCAAGACAGGACGCCACGCCGACTCGTTCCAAGAATGCGTAGATGGCATGCGTGTAAGCCTGCATCGTCTTCGCTGCCTTCAAGTCATCCAACAACGGGTCGAACGTGTCGACGACGGTTTGCCGATAGCGATTGAGCGCCGTCTCTACGTCGAGTTCTTCCCCGGTCAACCGTGCCTCTTCCTCGGCACGACGTTTCAAGTACCACGCGTCATGCCAATGGTAATGTTTAATCCCCCGTTCAATTACGAACGCCTCGAGCCGGTCGACCGATGTGCGTCGATGCTCCTCATCGAGCAGAATCAATTCCGTCTTCAGTGCGCGAAACACCGGCTCTTCCCGGTATCCACGGAGTGCGACTTCAATCGTCGCCTTCAGTAATTCGACGACCGGATGATCGAGCATCGGTTGTCGCTCATCGAGGAAGAACGGCAAGTTCATTTTTTGTAGCGCCTGCGTCGCCAAATCGCCGTACGCTTCAAGCGAACGGGACACGAACGCGATATCGCGGTAACGGAAGCCTTCCTCACGAACGAGACGCACGACTTCACGGACGGCGGCCTCGACTTCCACCGACCGGTCGACGGCCGCGTGTAACACGACGTTCGAATCGGGACGGGTATACGGGGCTGCCGTCACTTGCCCAAACGTGGCCTCGAGATAGGCCAAGCTCGGATGTTGGAAGCGAGGCGCACCCGTATGAGGCGTGTCACTCGACGAGATACCCCGTTCGGATAACAGCTCTTTGAAGCGCATGAGCGTACGCTGTGTCGGTCCGAACGACGGATGGGGCCGGTAGAGCGAATCCGGGTCGATCGTCAACAGGACATCGAGCGGCGCCTTCTCCGCCAAAGCGACCAGCACCGCCAGCTCCTGCTCGGAAAATTCATTGAACCCATCGACGTAAAACCGGGTCCCGGTCAAGTCGATGTCCGGTAACAGTTGCAGCAGCACGTTAAAGTAATCTTCGGCGTGCAGCGATTTCCCCGCTGTCATCGTCAAGAAACCTTCATACAGGATGGACAGGTCCTGCAGTTTCAGCGACCGGTGTTGGTCTTGTTCGCTCAAGCGGAGCAACTGCTCCGGATCGACGAGTCCTCGTTTGAGGAGCGTGATCAACGCATTCAATTCCTCATAGAAACCGAACTGATTCATCGTCCGGCGGAACAAGGTCAAGCGTTCCTCGTTCATCTCGACGACACGGCGCAACAGCAAATGTGTCCCCGTCTGGTCCAAAAACTGTTCGGTCGCGACGCCACGGTCGCGCATCATCAAAAAGGCGAGACGGCGCATCGATAAGACTTGAATCCGGGTCGACCCGTTCAAGCCGTCGGTCATCGCCATCTTCCGTTCCATTTCAAACGACATTTGATCTGGGACGAGCATATAGATGGTCGGTCCGCTCGGGTCACGCTTCAGCTCTTCGATGACTTGTTTCGTCATCCATTCGCTTTTTCCGCTCCCGGAACGCCCGACGTGAAAAGTGACCGTCATTTAGGCGAACACCCCTTCCCTTTTTTCTTTATTATGACCCATTCCGCGCAGTTTGTAGAGGGAAATCCTTCGAGACCCCGGCAAGAAAATTGGCCAGCCCGCATCCTTCCCAATTTCAGCAAAAATCGATTAGACTGGACGTATGAGGGGGAAATGAACATGAGTGCATATGAACAATTCGGCGGCGAGCGTGGAGTCCAACAGCTCGTAGACGCCTTTTATGATCTCGTCTACGCCGACCCGGTCTTGTTGCCGTTGTTTCCGGACGACAAAGAGCGGGTCAAAGCGCATCAATTCGAATTTTTAACACAGTTGCTCGGGGGACCGAAATTGTATACAGAACGTCGTGGTGGCGGTAACTTGGCGATGATCCATCGTGACCACCCCATCTCTGAGACTCATGCCGGACATTGGCTCGGCTGCATGGAGCAAGCGCTCAAAACGGTCGATGCGCCCGAGTCGATCAAACAACAGCTGTTCCATCGCTTGATCATGTCATCCTCGAACGTCGTCCGCGTCTGCTCGCACCATTTTGAGTAGTCAGCCTTTCGAAAAGCGGGTATGATAAGAAAGTAAGTAAAGGAGGTCGTTTTTCATGACAGAAGAAGAAAAGAAAGAGGCCGTTTCGTCTGAAGAAGAAACGGAAGAAGTAGAACCGACGGCAGTCCTCGCCGACGCCCTCGAAGAGGACGAAGAGGAAGAAGACCAACCCGAAGAAAAGAACATGGACCACATTAAAGGTGTGTTCAACTATATGCACGAGAACGGACGAGAGTACCGCGTCGTCTTTTATCAGGACCGCAAAAACCTCGTCTTCCGTGAACTCGGCAACGGGAAAGTCGAATTCGTCGGACGTTTCACTGACGAGGCATACGATGAAGAGAATGAAGCAGAGATGCGCGAACTCGGCGAGCAACAGCTCGAACGGATTCTTGCGGATCGTCTCAAATAAAAAAATCGCCCGAGTTGGGCGATTTTTTTATTTTCCTTTGTTCCGCTTTTTCTTGCGGAGTGCATAAATGACTCCCGCAATCCCACCAGCGACGGCAATCCCGGCCATGGCAGGCACGAGGATTTTCTTCGTCGGAATCATCTCTTTGACCCGCTCGTACGGTGTCGGCACCGACAACTCGAGTTGGACGGCCGACTCACCATGACCGTTGGCCCGCGCTTTGCGAGCCGCGTCGGTGATGACGACACGCCCCGTCGTATAACGGCGATTTCCATGCTCATCCGTATACGGACGACGGACGCGTTTGACACCGCGAACCGTCTTCCCCCGCGCTGCATCCGGACGGACGACGCGTTCGCTCGTCCACGCCCGGCCCCCTGTCGCACTGTAAGCCGGGCGAATCGTCCGGCGGTTTAACCATGTGTATGAATCATTCATCGTTGATTCCCTCCAATATTGTGAAGTCCTTCTCTTATTATACCCATAGAGCATCTCACAAAAACATACGTCTCCCGACGTAAACGAACAAAGGATGGCCCACCTCGGGCCATCCTTTGTCGTCATGCAATTACTCTGTGAACGGTTTATCCCGGTGGCGACGTTTCGCCAAAATCAAGTAGTAGGCCGGGACGAGCACGAGCGTCAGTACCGTCGAGAACAGAATCCCTGACACGATACAGATGGCAAGTGGTTTGAAGAGTGGGTCTTGTCCGAACGCGACCGGCAAGAGGGCGACGACGGCGGTCAAGGCCGTCAACAGGATCGGACGAATCCGGGCCCGCCCTGCCTCATAGACAGCGGTCGTGACAGCCATGCCGTCCCGAATCCCTTGCTCGATGAACTCGAACAAGACGACGGCGTTCCGAACGACGATTCCGGCGAGCGAGACAATCCCCATCGAAGCCATGAAGCTAAATGGCGTCTGTGTGATGAACAGTCCGACGACAGCTCCGGCAATCGCCAAGTAAATCGTGAACAGGACGAGCATCGGTAGTGACAATGAATTGAACTGGAATGCGATAATCAAGAAGATTAAGAACAAGACGACGACGAACAACGTGGCGAGTTCAAGGAAGAACTCGTTTTGTGTGTCACTTGCCCCCGATTGATCAAACGCGATCCCGTCATCGGTCAATGCAGACTTCGCATCGGCGAGCACGCGGTCGACGTCTTGTTTGAACGCTTCCTCGTCCATACCTTCGCTCGCAAAGATTTGGAGCGTCACGGTCCGTTCTCCGTTTTCACGCGGAATCTGTTGAATCTGTTCCGTCGTCGTTTCGGTGACGAACGTGCTGAGCGGTGCGACCGGTGGGCCGGCTTCCGTTTCGACTGGGACGAGAATATCGTCTAAAGCGAGCGCCTCACGGTTTGCTTCCGCATCGACGACAATTTTCACATCGCGCTGTTCGACACCATCATCGAACGTTCCGATCGGAATCCCGTCCGTGACGAGGCGAATCTGGTCACTGATCGCTTTCGCGGTCACGCCAGCGGCCGCCATCGCGTCACGGTTGAGCTCATACGTGAGTGTTTGGAACGGCTCTTTAATGTTATCGAGGACGAGTGCGCCGTCAATCTCTTCGAGGTCTGCTTTCACGGTATCCCGTGCCGCCACGAGCTCGTCGATTGTCTCGCCGCGCATCGTGAACTCGACAGGTGCCGAAGTCGGCGGTCCTTGTTGTTGCGTATCCAAGAAGATTTCAGCGTCCGGGTTGTTTTCCCGGATTTGTGTCGTATACTCATCAATCAATTGAATCGCATCGATTGTCTCGTTATCGACACGGACGACGATTTGGCCGGTGTTGTCACCTGTTTGGTCGAGACCACCCGTGAACAGGCTCGGTAACCCGCCCCCGGCAAAGATGGACGTCTCGGTGACGCCATCGATGCTTTGGAACTCTTCCTCGATGGCTTGAAGTCTCCGTTCCGTCTCTTCCAAGTCGGTCTGGACCGGTAATGTGACGCTCGTCACGACTTCTGGTCGGTTCGCGGCCGGGAAAAATTCGAATGGTGTCAATAGAATCAATCCGTACAAGGCGGTCGTGATGACGAAACCGACGAGTCCGAACGTCCATGGACGCTTCGCAACTTTTGGCAACAACGTGTCCGCATAGAAATTACTGAGACGGTTGAGTGGTTTCCCTAACCAACCCGGCTCTCGTTTCGAGACTTTGACTTGTTTCCGGTTCAACCAGTATTGGGCAATCGGGACGAGAGTCAAACTGATGACCATCGAAGCGAGCACCGATAACGCCAATACGGTCGGCAAGGCGCGGATAAAGTTCCCGTTCGCACCTGACAAGAGGGTCAATGGCAAGAAAGCGAAGACGACGGCGAGCGTCGAAGTGACGATCGAGCCCCACACTTCTTTCGTCCCGCGTACGGCACCTCCCATCGCCGTATCCCCTTTCCGGTAACGACGCAGGATGTTGTCGTTGACGACGATGGCGTCATCGACGAGAATCCCGAGGGCGATGATGGCACCGATGATGGAGATTTGGTTCAAGTCGACCCCCGTGAAGCGAAGCGGGATTAACGCGAGCAAGAACGATAATGGAATCGCCAAGCTGACGATGATGGATCCTGATACCGTCAATCCAATCGTCGTGACGACGATGACGGCAATCATGGCGACGATGAACTCTTTTGTCAACGACGAGAAGATCGCGTCGACCGCTTTGGCCTGCTCGTAATAAGGGACGAGCTCGACGCCAGAGACGTCTCCGACTTCTGCGGCGACGACTTCATCGACGCGTTCTTGCAGCGTCGGGATATCTTGTCCCGACTCGATTGTGACCGTCAAGGAAATGGCGGGCATCCCATCGAGCGAGACGAGGTCGGTGACCGCTTTTTCCGTCTCTTCGACCGTACCGACGTCTTCGAGTAGAACGGGCGTCCCGTCTACCGATCCGACGACGACTTGGCCCATATCATTGACGTTCGTCAAACTGTCGATCGCCAACTGATAGATGCCCTCTTCCGTCGACTGGCGTCCGAGCGGTGTCGTCTTATATTCTTCATTGATGGCCGTCAAAACGTCCGGGAAGGCGAGTTGACGCTCCCCGAGTTCGGCCGAGTCGAGCGAGACGACGAATTCGGTTTCTGGCAATCCTTTGATTGTCACACCGGTCACGCCTTCGGTCCGTAACAATCGTTCCTCCAACCGCTCGACATCTTCTCGAGCCGCTTGCAACGTTTCGCGGTCGTCCGAAGTCAACAAATATGAAGCGACCGGCAATTGTCCGATCGAATCATTGACGGTCGGTGCCAGCGCATTCTCAGGCAAGCGCGGTGCGGCATCCGAGATGGCTTGGCGCACGTTCGCCTGGAGCTCACTTCGGTCGAAGCCGTCTTCATACTCGACTGTGATGTTTGAGAACTCGGATGCGGATAATGATGACACATTCTCGATTCCTTCGAGTCCTCTCAATTCAGTCTCCAAAATATTCGTGACGTTCCGTTCGACCGTCTCTGCGGTCGCGCCTGGATATGGCGTCTGAATCAAGACGATATTGACACTCGTCTCCGGAATTTCACGCTTCGGAAGTTGGAAGAACGTGAGCACCCCGACAACGACTGCGACGAGTAAAAACACGATGACCAGTTTTCCTCGTTCAATCATTTTTTGAAAAAACATGTTGACCCCTCACTTTCAGATGATGTGCAAATACACATATGAACTATTCTTCTTCATCATAGAGGGGTTCGTCATCGATTTCAATCTTTAAACCTGATTGAATGTGTTTCAGTGAAAGCGTTTTTGAAACGAATACGATAACTCGATGGAACGCTGCTTCTGCTTATAGACGGTATGATTCGACACCGGCACTTCGACCGATTCACCTGAATGAAAGATAATTCGGCTCCCTTTTCCGCTCTTCTCCGCATCATAGACTTGAGAGAAGTTGATCCAGGCACAGTCGGGGCTTTCTTTGGCAATGGTCGGGAAAAATACGGCATCTGCATGCCAATCCATGATGACGGGCGTTTTCCGGTGCGGTCCGAGTACGTCACGGGCCGCTTCAATCCGTCCTTGGATACTTGAACCGTAATACAGACAGGCGGATTCGAGTAAGTGAAGGGGTGAGCCTTTCAAGCGTCGGACACCATCGGATTGATAGACGAGCGTCTCCGCCTCCCCGTACTCATTAAACACCGGAATCAAAGCTCTTGTTTCATTCGTCAACTGAGTCATCTGATCTGCCTCCATCATGGATGTATTGCCTTACCTCTCATTCATACCAAGGAGTCACCGTTTCCACAAATCGAGCTCAAACATTTCCAACTAAAAAAATCAGCCAACGAGTGGCTGATTTTTTAATTTCGATGATCTAACTTTAGTTTTGGATTCGAATTCGATGGCGGAAAGTGAAAATGTACAGCAACTCCGTCACTCGTATTTCCCAAGGCGACCGTCCCCTCATGGAGCGTCACAATCCGTTGAACGATGAAGAGACCGAGCCCAAACTTTCCTTGTTTTCCGCGTGAGAATTGATGGAACAAATCGAGGTTCTCATCGACCAGTGGACCATCGTTCTCAATCGTAATCTCGACGCCTGCCTCAGTGTGAGACAGACGGATATGAATCCTCGATTCGGCGTAGCGCAAGGCGTTATCGAGCACGTTCTCGAACGCGACGCGAATCTGTTCCCCATCACCGAGCATCTCACCGGCATGCCCTTCGACCGTCCAGTCCAAGTTGCCACGCAATTTGAACCGGCTGACGAGCAGCTCCACCAATTTATCGAGATTGATTGGTTCAAGTCGCATCTCTTGGCCTTTGAAATATTCCAGCTTGGTGACGTACAACAAATCGACGACTTTCTTCTCGAGACGCGATGCCTCTTCATCAATGACTTCGGCCGACCCTTTCAAGTCTCCGGTCGGATAGATGCCGTCCCCGATTGATTGGGCGTAACCACGGATGACCATGATCGGCGTCTTCAAGTCGTGGGAGATGTTTTGAAGCAACGCCTGTTGGGCCACGTCCTGCTCTTGCAACTCTTGCCGCATCGCGTCAATCGAGCGGGCCAATTGGCCGAGCTCGTCTTGACGGGCGAGCGGGAGCACCGTCTCCCATTGACGGTTCGAGATTTTTTCGACCGCCCGTTCCATCTCGACGATCGGCTTCGTCAGCTCACGCGACATCCATAAGGCTGGAATCAACGACAGCAAGCTGATGACCCCGATTAAAATCGAGATGCGCCAGTAGAGCGTCGAGACGAGCTCACGGCGATAGGCGTCCCACGCATAAGATGCCTGATAGATGAGCTCCCCGTCGTATTCGTTTTGACGGATGATATAGTAGACATCCTCTCCGTCAATCGTCGTCTGATATTTAGCGACCTCGCTCGTCTGTTCGATCGCCTCTTGATACATCCGGTTCGTCAGTTCGAGTGGGGCCGACCCATAAATGATTCGTCCGTTCGGCAGAAAGATGAGCTGGTTGACCGAACGGGACTCTTGTTGGCGACGGTCATATTCAATCGGATTTTGCGGGATATTTTCCAACTCGTTCGTATTACCCAGGTAATAATCGACATCTTGTAACGTCTCATACACTTGTTCATCGATAAACTGCGTGATTGAGGAACGAATCGTCAATAAAATCATCAAGGCGAGCGTCACGATGATGAGGAGAATCAACACCCAGATTTTCCACATGAGCCGCTTCGGCTGAAGGTGATCGAGCTTCATGGCTTAACGAGTCGATAACCGACGCCATAAAGCGTCTCGAGCTCCAAGCGATGCAATTTCTTCCGCAGGCGCCGCACCAAATCATCGACGACGCGGTCCGAACCGAAATAGTCATGGCCCCAGACGCCTTCGAGAATCTGTTCACGCGACAACGCCGAACCCGGGTGTTCGAGGAAGAGGAGCAATAAGTCGAACTCTTTCGACGTCAAATCGATTTCATCCTGTTCGTGTCGGATGAGACGTTTCTCGGGATAAATCGTATATTCCCCATACTCGATATGTTCGTTCGATTTTGAGCCGTATACCCGGTCAATCAACTTCTTCACCCGGATGACAAGCTCGCGGGGCAAGAACGGTTTGGCGATGTAATCGTCAGACCCCATCTCGAGCCCGATGATTTTATCGATGTCTTCGTCACGTGCCGAAATAAAGATCGTCGGCGTGAAGGCGTTCGTCGCCTTGATTTGTTTCAACAGTTGGAACCCGTCCAAGTCTGGAAGCATGATATCGAGCACCCATAGATCCGGCTCGTCCTTGATGGCAGCTTGAGCCGAGATTCCGTCCGTGAACGACCGAACGAGATACCCTTCCTGCTCCAAATATGTGACGAGCATTTTGTTCAAATTGATTTCGTCATCCACTAAATAAATTGTGTACATTCGAGTCACCTCTGCAACGTTTTTACATATCATATCAAACAATTATGGACAAAAGATGGGAATGGGGTCGTTTCTTGGACGCTGAATGTGCTCGCCACACGTCAACGAATCGACAAAAAAAGAAGGGTCTCCCCTTCCTTACCGTGTCGGCCGAGTGCGCATCTGTTGCGCGAGGAATACTGTGCCTCCACTTAGTAAGGCCAGTACGCCGCTAATCATTACGAGTTCCATCTTGTCCCCACCCTCCCCATTGATATCGATTCTCATTATCACCTATAATATAGCATGTTTTGACTCGCTTGAACATCACAAAAAAAGCTCCCGCCGTCAGGCGAGAACTTTGAATCATGCGTTGACGTCGTAGCCTTGTTCTTCGATGGCTTCAATCATCGCTTGTTTCGAGATTTTATCGTTATGGATGACATCGACCCGATGGTCCTGGAGCGAGACGATCGCTGATTCGACGCCGTCTAATTCCGTCAGCGCCCCTTCGACTGCTGCTTTGCAATGGTTGCATGTCATACCTTCTACTTTTAAAGTCGTTTCATTCATGTTGATTTTCCTCCTTGTGTTTTCAATCGTAACGCATTCAAGACGACAGAGACCGAACTGAACGCCATCGCTGCCCCAGCAATCCAAGGGGCGAGTAGACCCGCCGCTGCAATCGGGATGCCCAGACTGTTATAGGCCAGCGCCCAGAACAGGTTTTGCCGAATGTTGCGCATCGTCAATGAACTCATTTCGATGGCACGGTTCACGCCCTCGATGTCTTGTCCCATCACTGTGACGTCAGCCGCTTCTAACGCGACATCCGTCCCGCTTCCGAACGCGATGCCGACATCCGCGACGGCGAGAGCCGGCGCATCATTCATGCCGTCCCCGACCATGGCGACACGTCCTTGGCGCTTCAACGCTTCGACGTGATCCGCTTTCTCGACCGGTAACACCTCGGCGATGACGTTCGTTTCGGGAATCCCGAGTTGACGGGCGATATCGAATGCGACTTCTTTGCGGTCACCGGTCAAGACGTACACTTGTCTCGTCAAGGCTAGATGTTGCACGACGGCACGGCTCCGCTCTTTCAATTGATCTTGTAGACCGAACGCCGCGACGATTCCAGACTCGTCGGCCACATAGACAGGCGTCATCGCCTGCATGTCCCAGTCCGGTAAGGCGAATCCGGCTTCTTGCATCATGCGGACCGAACCGATACGTAGAGGTTTCCCATCCACGACCGCTTTCAATCCTCGACCGGCCAACTCTTCGACACGTTCAACCTGGCCGCTTCCTTCACCACGACCGATTGCCTCGGCGAGCGGATGTGTCGACTGGCGTTCGGCCATGATGGCCAACTTCAAGAACGCCGCGTCTCCGAACGTCGCCACCACTTCCGGCGTCCCTTTCGTGAGTGTCCCCGTCTTATCGAAGACAACGATGTCGACACCGTTCAACGATTCGAGTTGGCCACCACCTTTAAATAAGACGCCTTGTTCGGCGGCACGGCCTGTCCCGACCATAATCGATGTCGGGGTCGCCAAACCGAGCGCACACGGACAGGCGATGACGAGGACGGCGATCGAGGCCCGAATTGCCATATCTAAATCGTTGAACCCGAGTGTCCACACCGCGAACGTCAAGGCGCTGATGGCGACGACGATCGGGACGAACACACCCGAAATCCGGTCGGCCTGCCGTTGAATCGGCGCCTTGTCCGTTTGGGCCTGTTCGACGACGCGGACAATTTGAGCGAGCATCGTCTCGCTACCGACACGTTCGGCGACCATCAACACCCGATGTGAACGGTTAATCGTTCCGCCGACGACGTCAGCTCCGACAGTTTTCTCGGATGGGATTGACTCCCCGGTCAGCATCGACTCATCGATGACCGTCTCTCCTTCGACGATTTTCCCATCGACCGGCACTTTCTCACCTGGACGAACGACGATGACGTCACCGGCTTTCACCAAATCGATCGCGACCGAGCGTTCGACACCATCGACGAGTAAAATCGCCTCTTTTGCCTGTAACGACAGGAGCGATTTGAGCGCGTCCGTCGTTTTCTCTTTCGCTCGGGCCTCTAACCATTTCCCGAGCAATACGAGCGTGATTAGGACGGCACTCGTCTCAAAATAAAGTGACGGATGCATCGGATGGGCGAGCATCTCGAAGACGGAGTAAAAATAAGCCGCCGACGTCCCGGTCGCCACGAGCACGTCCATATTGGCCGCGCCGCTCTTCAAACTCTTATAAGCACCCTTATAAAACTGGGCCCCAATCCAAAACTGGACCGGCGTGGCGAGTGCGAATTGCCACCACGGGCTCATCAGCCAATCGGCCTGGAACGTCACACCTGGGATGTGCGTAATCATGACGAGCAGAAGCGGTGCCGACAACAGCGCCGAGATGAGCACTTTTCGCTCGAGCGGGCGCAGGTCGTGTTTTGGCGTCAGTTCCGCCTTTCGTTCTGCGCCATAACCGATTTTTTCGATGCGGGCGATCAGTTCGTCTTCGGTGATGCCGTCGTCGACGCGAATCGTCGCCGTCTCGAGCGGCAAGTTGACGGTCGCTTCAACACCGTCCATTTTATTTAACACTTTCTCGATGCGGGCCGAGCATGCGGCGCATGTCATCCCTTGAATCGACAGTTCGACGGTTTTCATCGGAACACCTCCTTACTTCTTGATGCGGCTGACGATTGTCATCAATTCGTCAATGTACGGGTCCATGTCTTCCGTTTCACTCGCATGGACTAAACATTTACGCATGTGACGTTCGAGCAGTTGCATCTCGACTTGTTTGAGTGCCGCTTGAATGGCTGACGTCTGGGTCAAAATGTCGACGCAGTAGCGGTCGCTCTCGACCATCTTTTGAATCCCACGTACTTGTCCTTCGATCCGGCGCAGCCGTTTGCTGAGCGCTTCACGTTCTGCGTCTTCACGCGGAACGATTGGTTGGTCATGCATGAATTCTTCCATGATTATCACCTCACCACCAATATACCCCTACCCGGTAACGGTGTCAAATCTTTTGAACAAAAAAAGGACGACTGATTTCGTCGTCCTTCTCTCCCGTCAATTGCGTTGGAATTGCTCGCTCTTCAAGACGGTCCGTAAAATCTTCCCGGTCGTGTTCCGCGGCAGCTCCTCGATGATCTCGATGTGCGTCGGCTGTTTGTACTTCGCCAGTTTCGTCGCCGCGAACGCTCGGATCTCGTCGAGCGTCACCTGTTCGTCTCGCGTGACGATGAACGCTTTGACCGCTTCCCCTTGTTCGGCATCCGGTACCCCGATGACGGCTGCTTCGACGATGCCCGGATGTTGATAAAGCACTTCTTCGACTTCGCGCGGATAGACGTTATAGCCACCGACGATGACCATGTCCTTCTTCCGGTCGACGATATAAAAGTAACCGTCTTTGTCACGTTTCGCCAAGTCGCCTGTATAGAGCCACCCGTCGCGAAGCGTCATCGACGTCTCTTCCGGTAGTTTATAATAGCCTTTCATCACGTTCGGTCCACGGACGATCAGTTCACCGACCTCGTCGATCCCGACCTCTTCGCCGAGTTCGTCGACGACCTTGTTCTCGACGTGGACGATTGACGGACCGATCGATCCGGCTTTCCGCTCGCCGTGGAGCGGATTGAAACACGTGACCGGTGACGCCTCGGACAGACCGTATCCTTCGAGAATCTTACACTCGAACTTTTGCTCGAACGATTCGAGCAACTGTACCGGCAGACTCGCTCCACCGGATACGAAGACGCGGACGTGCTTGAGCGCCGAAGCGTATGCTGGAACTTTCATCGCCGTCTGCAACAGGAAGTTGTACATCGTCGGGACACCGGCAAAAATGCTGACGCGATGTTTTGGGACGAGGTCGAACACGTCCTGCGGTGAGAATTTTGGCAAGATGACAATCGTCGCCCCGCGCAGGAGCGGTGCGTTGACGATGACCGTCAAACAGAAGACGTGGAACATCGGTAAGGCGGCGAGCGCTTTGTCTTCCGGCGTGATCTCCAAATACTCCCCGATCGAATGGGCGTTCGAGAACAAGTTGAGATGTGTCAACAAGGCGCCTTTCGGTTTCCCGGTCGTCCCGCTCGTATACAGGATGACAGCGACCTCGTCCTCATCGACTTCGACCACTTCAACTTTCGTCGTCGCGAACGCCTCGCTGAACGGTAAGAACTCGATGTCCCCATCCCGCTTCAACGCCGGTACGTCTGCATACGGGACCGAGATGACGAGTCGGAGTTGCGGTAATTTCGTGAGTGCGGCTTCCGCTTGCGCGACGAGCGGCGACAACGCGACAATCGCTTTCACGTCGCCATCGAGCAAGATGTAGGCCATCTCATCCGGTGTGTATGTAGGGTTGATCGGAATGACGACCCCACCTCGGGCGAGCACCGCGAAATACGAAATCAAGAACGCGGGGCTGTTGCCGAGGACGAGCGCGACGTGGTCGCTTTGACTGATGCCTTTTTGCTCAAGCGTCGCCGCCATCGCCTCGACTTGTCCATAGAACTGTCCGTAGCTGACCGTGTCTTCCCCAAACACGTAGGCCGCCTTGTTCGGATGCGCGGCCACCACGCCTTGTAGTGCCGTGACTAAGTTTGCCATGATAATCCCCCTTTGAAAATGAATGACTATTCACTTTTGAGCCGTAAAAAAGAGCACGGCAGCCGCGCTCTTTTTCAGTTATCTTCATTGTACATGAAACGCCTCAATAAGAAAACGCTTTCAAGTCCATCGTCTGCAAATGATACAATCCGGTCCGGCTCTGTACGTGCACGAGCGCCTGTAACGTCTCATCGTCCATGAGCAAGTCGTCCATCAACTTATGGAGCGCCGACTGTTTCGCTTCCGTCGTCGCCGTGATGAAGAAAATCGCTTCGGCCCGAATACTCTCTCCCGCAATCGTCTGCATCGCAAACGGTTGATTGAGATGCAACAAGGTGATGCCGTCTTGTTTTGCGACGTGAAGCGGTACATCGACGACAGCGACCGGTACGGCGACATCGGTAACGCCCGACGGGATCGTCCGCTCTTGCTCCGTCACGACGCGCGCGAACGTGTCATTGACGATACCTCGACCTTCGAGTTCAAGTCCAATCGCTTGGACGGCGAGATCAAATGTCGGTTGCTCCGTCACCCACATCAAATTCGTGTCCATCCATTCAGTGATAAATCGATACATATCGTTTCCTCCCATTGGTTGACTCCATCTCACGAAAGCGCTTGCACTGATTATGATACGCCTCGCCGGAACGACACGCAACGGTCCAGACAACCTGTCACGAAAACGCCAAAAAGAAGGACCTCTGTAGGGAGGCCCTTCTGCATGAAAACCCGCTTCAGCTAATGAGATCGACGAGTTCTTCGAGCTCGACGTTGCCGAAGTAATGTTTGACGTCAAGCTGTGACAATTGTTCCCGAATCGCGCCGCGTTCGAACCGCGTTCCGACGAGGGCTTGTTCGACGTCATGGATATCCCCGACACCGAAGAAGTCCCCATAGATTTTCGCTTCCGTGATTGTACCCTTGTTGACGTTCAAGCGGACGTCGATCGTACCGATCGGGAATCGACGTTTCGACTCGACATCAAACTTCGGCGATTTTCCGAAGTTCCAGTCCCAGTTCGCATAGCGCTCTTTCGAGATATCTTGAACGATTTCCCAGTCCTCATCGCGAAGCACGTAACGTTCTGGTTCCTGTCCGTCATAAATGGAATGAAGCAGCGCCTCGACAAAGTGCTCCATCGCCATCTCTTCCTCTAAGAACTCTGTGATGTTAGCGACACGGCTACGGACCGATTTAATCCCTTTAGAACGCATCTTCTCTTCCGAGACGTTGAGCGAGTTGACGACTTCCTCGATGTTCGAGTTGAACATGAGTGTTCCGTGGCTGAACATACGGCCGCGCGTCGTGAACTGGGCGTTCCCGCTGATTTTTCGTTCGCCGACTTGGATATCGTTACGTCCCGTCAACTCTGCCTCGACGCCGAGTTGCTTCAAGGCGTCGACAATCGGTTGCGTGAACTTCTTATAGTTGTTGAACGAGTTGCCGTCATCTTTTGTGATGAAACTGAAGTTCAAGTTGCCCTCATCATGATAGACAGCACCGCCGCCCGACAAACGACGGACGACGTCAATCCCGTTCTCTTCGATATACTTCAAGTTAACTTCTTCTGATGTGTTCTGGTTCTTGCCGATGATGATCGACGGGCCGTTAATATAGAACAAGAAATAATCCTCATGCTCGACGTTCAAATGTTTGAGGATATACTCCTCGACCGCCAAGTTGAGTTTCGGGTCCCGGATATCCGGGTTGAAAATAAATTTCACAGTAGGTTCCTCCTAAGGATAATCGTTAATTGTATTATACGAGACGGCGGCCCGACGCTACAACTTGTTTACTTCCATTCCCCGTTCATGACGCGCTTCAATGCGTTCGCGACGCCGTATTCGTCATGACGCTCTGTGACGTGGTGGCTAATGGCAATCAACTCTTCGTGACTATTGCCCATCGCGATCGCTTTACCGGCCACCTCAAACATCGGGACATCGTTCAAGTTGTCCCCGATGACGACGACTTCCGATAAATCGACGCCGAAATGCTCAGCCAATTTTTTGACGCCGTGCCCTTTATCGGCCCCGTTCGCCATGACTTCGATATTGTCATTGCCTGAAGACGTGACGTAAACGCCTTCCACGCGCTCATCGATTTCCGTCCATAGTGAGGACATCTTCTCGAAATGACTCGAAAAGGCGATGAATTTATAGACGCGTCCGGCCTCATTCTTGATGAAATCCTCGATGTCTTCGACGAGACGGACGTCCTCGTTGACGTAATAACGTTTTTGGAAGAACTCATACATCTCGAGCGACCGCTCATCGCCGTTCTGCTTCAAGTTCTCCATCGTCGCATCGATCAAATCGAGTCGGCTCGCGACGAGGCCCGCCTCTGAATACATTTCATAAAAGACGTCCGAATATTTGTGGTCTTGATGCAACACCGACACGACCTCGAGCGCCTCTTCTGTCGTCAAATCGATTTCATGTAGCACTTCACCCGTTTCCGTCAGCACGCGACCGCCGTTCGAAGAGACGATCGGGCACGTGAGGCCCACTTCGTCGAGAATCTCTTTCGCGTTGAAGTAATTGCGTCCCGTCGCAATCGCAAAGCGAATCCCTTGTGCTTCTGCCGCACGGACGATTTCTGCCGTCTCGGGTGCAATTTTCGTGTGGTTGTGCAGGATCGTGCCATCCATATCGGATACGAACAATTTGTACGTTGTCATCAACATCCACTCCTCTTTTTCTGTTTCGCTTATAACTATAACAAAAAGAGAGGCCATCGGAATAATCCGACACCTCCCTTCACGAATCTTTACCCTTCTTCTGCGAGCGCTTTGATTTGTTCATGGACGCTCTTGATGCAGTCTGGCATGCCGATTCCGTCATAGGCGATGCCTGCGAGCAAGATGCCTGGATAGACGCGGCCCATCTCGGCGCGCAACGCGCGGACCCGGTCGGAATGGAAGACGGCGTAAGGTGGCAACCCGTCCCGGAGCCGGCTGACGACCGTCTCGAGCGGTGCTGCTTTAATCGTCATCAAGCCGCCAAGGTCACGTAACGCCGTCGCGACAATCTCCTCATCGGACGCATCTACGATCTCATCGGCGCCCGGACGTCCGAGAAAGACGCGCAGGACGTGATACCCTTCCGGCACAGCATGCGGCCATTTTTGGTCGATGAACGTGCACGCCGTAATCGTCACATCCGCCTCCTGGCTCGTGACGAAGCCCGTCCCGACGAACGGCAGCTCGATATCGTCTTCTTTGAATACGAGCGAACACGTCGCCGTCGCGTGCGGTTTCATATCCGCGAGAAAATTACTGTCGACTTTCGGTAAGAACTGACGGATGAGCCGGGGCGGGACCGTCAAGATGAGGTGATCGGACTCGATATCGCCTCGATTCGTCAGCAGGCGATAGCCGCCTTCAATCTCCTCGACTTGTTCGACCGAACAGTTCAAGATGATTTCGGTGCGCTCTAGCCGCTCGGCAAGACGATCAGTGAGCGACTTCAATCCTCGTTTGAGTGAAGCGAACTGTCCAACTTTCTTGGCGCCGACTTCCGCGACCCGTTGTTCAGGGCGCAAGTGACGCATCCCTTCATACAAGTTCCCATGTTTCTTCTCGCCTTCGATAAACTGTGGGAACGTCGACAAGGCGCTCATCTGATCGATGTCTCCCGCGTAAATCCCGGAAAGAAGCGGTTCGATCAGCCGGTCGACGATCGGGTCCCCGACCCGTTCACGCAAGTACAAGCCAAGGGAGACGTCCGTTTCCGGTGCTTCGACGTCCGGTGGCGATAAGAGCATCGCCCGGAGTGCGGCATGTTCTTCGTCCGATAAGAGTGTCGTGTCCTTGAACGCATCGACGTCGAGCGGGATGCCCATGACCGTCTGTTTCGGAATCGGATGCAGCCCGTCATGATGGAGCACGTACGCTTGACCGACCCCGTTTCGGACGATTTCATCACCGAGACCGACGTCATGAATCAAATCCGTCATCGCTGTCTTGCGGAACACGTACGAGTCGGGCCCTCGTTCGACCGCAAATTCCCCCGTTTCAAACGTATCGATTTTTCCGCCTAACCGTCCGCTCGTCTCGACGAGCTTGATCGTGACGTCGTTCGGTAAATAACGCTCGGCATAAAAAGCGGCGGTGAGACCTGTGATCCCACCACCGACAATCGTTACATTACGCATGATGTACAATCACGCTTTCCATGCGATCGGCGATGGCTTCAATGAAGCTCCGCTCCGCGTTTGGCATGTTAGGACGCGCGTAGTGAACGCCGAGGCGGTCACAGACGACTTTACATTCCACGTCGTTATCGAAGAGCACCTCGAGGTGATCCGCGACAAATCCGACCGGCGTGTAAACGAACGCTTCATAGCCATGCTTTTCATAAAGTTCAGCCGTCAAATCTTGGACATCCGGCCCGATCCACGGGTCAGGCGTGTTGCCTTCCGACTGCCAACCGACCTCATAGTTCGGTACGCCCGCCGCTTGGGCGATTTTGTCAGCCGTTTCTTTCAATTGATCCGGATACGGGTCGCCACCTGCCAAAATCTTCTCTGGCAGACTGTGCGCCGAGACGATCAAGCAAGCCTTCTCAGCCGGCACCGGCAAGTTCGCGAACGTCGTTTTGATGGCTTCCGCCCACCAATTGATGAATTTCGGCTCATCGTACCACGATTCGACCGAACGAATCTCGATGCCGTATTTCGCGGCTTCTTCATGCGCCCGTCCGTTGTACGACTTGACGCTGTATGACGAGTAGTGCGGGGCCAATACGACCGAGACCGCTTCTTTGATGCCGTCGTTCGCCATTTGCGCGACCGCGTCTTCTACGAACGGTTCGATGTGCTTGAGCCCGATATAGAGCTTGAAGTCGATTTCGCCCACGTGGCGCTCGTTCAAGATGTCACGGAGCGTCTCCGCTTGATCGATTGTGATTTTCGCGAGCGGCGACACGCCACCGATGGCCTCATAGCGCTCCGTCAAGTCTTGGAGTGCTTCCGGTGAAGGCTTGCGGCCATAACGAATGTGCGTATAGTAGCGCTCGATATCTTCAGGTTTGTACGGTGTCCCATAAGCCATTACGAGTAATCCGACGGTTTTCATAATGATTTGCCTCCCATTTTTTCACGTGAGTAGTCATGGATAAATGCTGTCAATTTGACGAGCACAGACGGATCGACTTCCGGGAACACCCCATGTCCCAAGTTGAAGACGTATCCAGGTTGTTTCATCCCCTCATCGAGGATTTCTTTCACTTTCGCTTCGATGATCGGCCACGGAGCCAGCAAGAATGACGGGTCAAGGTTACCTTGGACCGCTTTCGTGATGCCGCGGTCGCGCGCTTCTTGAATCGACAGACGCCAGTCGAGTCCGACGACGTCGAGCGGCTGGTCTTGCCACTCTTCAACGAGATGGCTCGCTCCAACACCGTGCATGATGAGCGGAATGTCGAGCTTGCGCAACTCGGTGAAGATCCGTTCTGTCGTTGGTTTAATATAACGAACATAATCTTTGCGGCTAAGCGTCCCGACCCATGAGTCGAACAACTGGAACGCTTGGATGCCAGCCTCCGCCTGCGCCGTCGCATACGTGATGACCATGTCGCCAAGCTTCTCCATAAGTGCGTTCCATACGTCCGGCTCAGCGTACATGAGCGCTTTCGTCCGATGGTAACTCTTCGATGGGCCGCCTTCAATCATATAACTCGCGAGTGTGAACGGTGCACCCGAGAACCCGATGAGCGGGACTTCCAAACGTTCCCGAAGCAAACGGATCGTCTCGAACACGTACGAGATGTCGTCCGTGTTGAGCGGTTTTAAGCGTTCCACGTCTTCCATCGTCCGGTACGGGTTATCAATGACCGGACCGATGCCGCTCTTGATTTCCACATCCACGCCCATCGACGGGAGTGGCGTCATAATATCTTTATACAGAATGGCCGCGTCGACTCCTAGTTGTTTTACCGGGAGCTCTGTCACGTAGGCACACAATTCGGCATCATGCGTGATTTCGAATAATGTCCTCGTTTTTTTGATCTCACGATATTCTGGTTGGTAGCGTCCGGCTTGGCGCATGTACCAGACGGGCACATAGTCTGTCGCCTCTCCTTTAAACGCCTTCAAAATAGTATCGTTCATACGTCGCGTCATTCCCCTCTATAATTCTCCTACACTCTTCTTCTATAGGTATGTGAACTCAAAAACATTATACAGAAATTAATTAGAATAATGCTAATGTGAAGCATTTTCATTGTGTTTTCTTTGTGTCATTTCTTTGGCGGATACGTGCGGAATGCCGAATTGAGCTGACCACGAATCAAATCGTCACGCTGTTTCGTCGACAAACGCTTCTCGCGATCTTTAATGTCTTGAATCCGCCAGCCGTCTTCAAGCTTCGAGGCCACATCAATTAATCGTTCCACATCATGGAAAGAATATTTACGTGAACCGCCTTTTGTCCGTTCTGGAAAGACGAGCCCTTTTGACTCATAATAGCGGACTTGTCGCTCCGAAAGTCCCGTCAGTTCAGTAATGACGCCCATTCCAATTACTTTCTTCGACTTATAGTCCATCGCTCGTCCTCCTCCCTCACAAAAAAACTATGTCAGATAATCTGACAAATTGCAATCCAAGTCGAATTTTTCGTCTTACACTGAAAACAACTTTTGAATCACCAATCGAAAAAAAGGAGGAATCGCAACATGGAAGACATCTTATATTATATGGACACGCTGTTCGTACTCATCGCCGCTTTGCTCGTCCTGACGATGCAACTTGGATTTGGGTTGCTCGAGACGGGGACGCTCCGGGCTAAAAACGCCGGGCACGTCGCAGTCAAACAAATCATCAGCCTCTCTGTGGCGGCACTCGCCTTTTGGGCTGTCGGCTTCGGCCTCTCATTCGGGGACGGGACCCGCTGGTTCGGGACGGAAGGATTCTTCATGAACGGATCGTTCACGAGCCTCGATTGGGCCAACGTCTCAATCGACATCAAATTCTTGTTCCAGTTGTCATTCGTCGCCGTAGCGCTCGCCATCGCCTGGGGCGGGTTCGCAGAACGGGCTAAACTGTCTGCATACGTCTTGTTCGGCGTCTTCTTCGTCGCCATCCTGTATCCAATCGTCGCCCGCTCTGTATGGGCTGGTGGACTTCTCGGGACAATGGGCATGCAAGACTTCGCCGGTTCGGCTGTCGTCCACCTTCAAGGCGGAATGGCTGCCCTTATGGCCACCATCATCTTAAAACCACGTCGTAAAACGGAATCACTCGCCGGTCATAACCACGTCTTGACGGTCGTCGGTGGACTCGTGCTCTGGCTCTGCTGGTTCGGTTTCAATGCCGGATCGACGATGTCGGTCGCGGACGGCTTCTTCGGTTACGTCGCTCTTACGACGATGCTCGCCACGGCTGCCGGCGCTCTCGGCGCTCTCGCCGTCGTCATGATTCACAAGAAAACGGCCGACATCCCGACAATCGTCAACGGTGTCCTCGGGGCACTCGTCGCCATCACCGCTGCCTGCGCCTTCGTCGAACCTTGGGCCGCCATCGTCATCGGTGCCCTCGCTTCGATTGCCACGTACGGTACGAGCATCCTCATGGCGAAATATATTGACGATCCGCTCTGCGCCTTCTCGGTGCACGGTGTCGCGGGAATCATCGGGACGCTCGCGCTCGGATTCTTCGCCTCGCCTCGCTTGGTCGAGATCACAGGCATCGGTTCGGCCGGCCTCTTCTACGGCGGCGGCTTGACTCAACTCGGTGTGCAAGCACTCGGCGTCTTGATTGCGATGGTCATCGCCGGTGGCGGTAGCTACGCCTTCTTGAAACTCCTCGACGTCACGATCGGTCTTCGTGTCACGGAAGAACAAGAAGAAATCGGCCTCGACATCGCCGAGCACGGTGTATCCGCATACGGTGAAGTCGAGACAGAACCTGAAACTCCGGCACGTCTCCCGAAAATTCTCGGGTCGAGCGTATCGGTCATGTCACCAAAAAAATAACGACAACAGTCAGGGACACCCAATGCGGGTGTCCCTGTTTCATGTCAATCGACTCAAGTAGTATCGGACGACCAGGTACGCGAGTCCGAGACCGACGAGCGCGTCCCACGTCGCCCCAAACAAGAGCGAGGCAACGCCGAGGGCGAGCAGTTGCGCGAACAATAGCCGCGTCGCCCACCATTTATAGGCGACAAGCCGCTCGGTACGTGTGATTGGCAACCACGACGCCATCGACACGGTGTCGAGCCGTTTAAATAATGGCACGAGCTGGAGCGCCGTCAACCCGACGAAAAGCGGGACGACCAACCCGACATACCATCCACCCGAGAGCCACATGACAACGAGCGCGACGGCGGAAAGACGCAACACGAGATCGAGCGAATCGTTCGACCGCATGACCCGGAGCCCGTACACGTATCGGGCGGCATCGGCCCGTTTCAACACCGACCGCTCGAGCAGGCTCACGATGAACGACCGTTCCCGCACGTCTTCCCGCATCGCCGGCACATCGACGAACCAACTGACGACCCGGTTGAACTGGGCTTTGCTCTTTTCTTCGAGCGTGAGCCAGTCAAGCAGCGGGATGCGCCGATTCCGTCGCACGTGGAGCAGGACAAACGGGACGAGTGCGGGCACTGGCGTCAACAACGGCACACCGAACAATACGAGGAAGCCGCTGGCGAGTGCGCTCGGCAAGACGACGTATTTAATCCCCTCCAACTTGGCGAGACGACCCGCGGCTGAAATGAGTACACTCGTGGCGAGGATGGCTCCGACTTCGACCGACGTGAGCGCTTGCGTCCGGACGAGCAGCGGCAACACGACAAGCATGACGAGGATGGCGCGGACGGCGGCAAAGACGACATTGAACAGGCGGATGCCTGTCATGAACGCTTGAATCTCACCGAGACGCGGCAATAGGAAGACTTGATCCGCTTCTTGAATCAACGTTCGGGGACGATGGCCGAGCGGAAGGAGCAACCAAATCAGCGCCACAATCCATTCACTCGGAAAAGCCGGGTCCAAATCCGTCAAAAATTGGTTATACACGAACGCCCCGTAGATGAGCGTGAAATAAAGCGTGAATAACAAGCCACCGTTCGCGACGTAGCGGCTGTATTTCACGACGTCTTCCACCCAGACGCCAAATCGTTGTTTGAATACGTTCATCGTTTCCGCTCCTCGGCCTCAATCGCCTCGACATAGATGTCATCGAGCGTGGCGTCCGGACGCAGACCGTATGTCTCGCGCAGTTTCGCGGCCGTCCCGGTCGCGATGACCGCCCCTTGGTGCAAGAAGACGAAACGGTCGCAGTGGCGCTCGGCCGTCTCTAGAATGTGTGTCGACATTAAGATGGCGCAATCTTCCTTATACTCGTCAAACAATCGCAATAGTTGACGAATCGCGAGTGGATCGAGTCCGACGAACGGTTCATCGACGATGAGAAGCGGGGACTTCGTCACGAGCGCACAGAGAATCATCGCTTTTTGACGCATTCCTTTCGAAAAGACGGACGGGAACCAGTCCAGTTGCTTCTCCATCCGCATATCTCGTGCCAATCGCTCGGTCCGGTTCGTTAAATCTGCCGCATCAATGTCATACGCTTTTCCGATCAACGTCAAATGTTCACGTAACGTCAGCGTGTCATACAAAATAGGGGTCTCGGGTATATAGCTTATTTTCTTACGATAATTCTTTTCTGACGAGCTGAGTGTTTGACTATCGACTTCGACCGATCCTGAAATCGGATCAAGCAATCCTAAAATATGTTTGATTGTTGTCGATTTTCCGGCTCCGTTTAGCCCTATCAGCCCGACGAGCTCACCTTTTTTTACATCAAATGAAATATCGTGCAACACTTGTTTACCTATATAACCGCCATTCAAATGGTCGACGTGCAACATGAAAAATCCACCCCTCATTTTCAACTTTTTTTTGTGATATATGTTTTAAAAGCTGTCACATGGGAATAATCTGAACTGTAAGGCATTTTAAAACTTATTCATTACTTCCATTGTTCCATAAAATTGTTAGTGAGAACAATGGACAAAACAGAAAGGAGAATGTTTTTATGGGTTGGATTATCACTTTAATCGTCGGGGGTATTATCGGTTGGTTAGCAGGTCTTATTTTAGGTAAGGATGTACCAGGTGGCGTCATCGGGAACATCATTGCTGGTATCATCGGTGCTTGGCTCGGTGGCCTCATCTTCGGAGACTTCGGTCCTGCAGTTGGCGGCATCGCGATTATCCCAGCACTTCTCGGTGCGATTATCTTGATCTTGATCGTATCGTTCGTTATGAAATCAATGAACCGTAAACGTTAATCTACGGCTCACGTAAAAGGGACCCTCGCCGAGGGTCCCTTTTTTTGTCATGTCAAAATGAGATAGATGGCTTCATCCCGCTCGATGAACCGTTTCTCGCTCTGTAAGCGCAAGAACGTGAAAATCGACTCGAGCAACGTCCGGTCGTAGAGCCATTCGAGGCCGAGGTCCGTGTCGACTTTTTCATTCGGTTCGCCCAAGAGCGCGAGCAGGTCGTCGGGCCGCTTCTGTAAATCGATATCAATGCGATCGACCCGGCCGTCGACAAACCGGAGCTCCATCCCATCATAGCGCCAGACGTCGCCCCGTTCCATCGGTTCACCAATCTCGTCGACGACTGTCTGTTCCCGTTTGTTCATGAGCGCCTCAAGCGTCTCGATCGAATGACCGGTTTGCGCTTCGACCTCGATTTCAATCAATTCGGCCCTCTCGAGGTCGAATTGTCCGGCCACCGTCTCGTCCTGGTCCGGCAACAAGCCAAACGCCAGTTGCGCATCTTCCGTCAACGTCACGGCCTCGGTCTCGGTCACCGTTTCCCCATCGACGACGGCGACGGCTTTGACGTCGTAGCGGCCTGGCATGCGAACAATCTCAACTGCTTCGCCGGCCTCATCAATCCGTCCCTCCTGCACCCCGTCGATCCAAATATTTGTCAGCGGAACGTCTGCAGACGTCCGCAACGTCTTTGGCAACAACTCAATCCGATAATCCGCAAAGCCGAACCGCCCTTCGCCCGTATCGACGAGACGGAACAATCCATCCGTCTCCATGCCTTGTGCCCGGTCCGACCGGTCCTGCGCCACTTCCGAGATGGCCTCGCCGCGAATCGACTTTTCTTCATTCAACCACCCCATGAACCGGAGCGCCTCAGCTCGCGTGAGCGGTTCTGATTCATATTCGACATTCTCCTGGAAGAAGCTGACGTCTTCGGTCAACAAGGCGTCCTTGAAGCGAACGTGAATCTTGTCGTTGGCGGCAGCCGGTTTATATCCCCATTGATAGAAAACACCGACCGCGAGGCCGACACCGAGCGTCACGAGGAGCCCGAGGTAGATATTTCTTCGCCGCGACGGTTTCTTCGATCGTACATACGCCATCCGTTCCCTTCCTCTCTCTACTTGCTATTGGTTTCAGTGTAAGGGGCATCGTCTGTCCGGACAATCGTTCTTCCGCCCGAATTTCCATGTTATGATGAGATGGATTAGTCATTCATGAATGGAGGAGTCAGCATGCACACTGAGGACAACTGTATCTTTTGTAAAATCGTCAACAACGACATCCCGTCGTATAAGGTATACGAGGATGACGCCGTCGTCGCGTTCCTCGATATCTCTCAAGTCACGAAAGGGCATACGCTCGTCATTCCGAAACATCATGCCCGTAACATCTATGAATTGCCGGCCGACGTGGCCCGTGACGTCTTCCAAGCCGTCCCTGCCGTCGCGAACGCGATTCAGCGTGAAACAGGTGCGATCGGGATGAACGTGTTGTCTAACGCCGAAGCGATTGCCGGACAGACCGTCTATCACTTCCACATCCACCTCTTGCCGCGCTACGGCGAGGCGGACGGGTTTGGTGCCAAGTGGGAAACGCATCAAGACGCGTACTCATCTGACGACATGCAGGCGATCGCCGCCGGCATCAAAGCAAACCTGTAACGAACAAATGGACCGCCGCCTGTTGAGCGACCGGTCCATTTTTTGTCTTGCGCCTCATGACGAGTTGATTGAATCGAGATGGCGTTTCCGCTCCTCTTCGATTTGGGCACGCTCGACTTGTAATTTAATCGCCTGCTCGTATAACTGTTGCCGCGATTTGACAGATTCCGCTTGTTCGAATTCTTTTCTTAACAAATTTAGACGGGCGTCTATTTCAATCAGTCGCTTTTCAAGCAAAGTTTGTTTCCGCGTCTGTTCATTATGTTCCGACGCTTCATATCCCGCCTCGAGTGCTTCCATTATTGTCTGTGCCCAAGGGTCATCTCCCAGTCGCTTGGCCGCGTTATACAGGTCTAACATGTCATCAACCCAACGCTTTTGCATATTCACTGGAGGTCACCTTCCTTTACCTACAGTTTAAAATAAAATGATTTTTCGGTCAAAATTGAATGTTCTGAAAAATTTTATTTAAGATATAGGTTTTTAATCTCTCTTTTTTGGTAAAATAATATGAAAAGAATGTATTCTAGTATGAGTGTGCTCGAGGAGGGGAATGTATTGTCGAATCACAATCGTCGCGATTGGGTTGCTTTCGGCTTTGTCGTAGCGTTTCTAGGAGCTGTGACCGTGAAAAAACTCGCCCGTGGAACGGCGAATGACGCGGCGGCCAATCAACACCGAGCGTCTACAATCACTACGTTGAAAGAACAATTCCAAAAAGTCGCTAAAGATGCGTCGCAAGTTGCGGCGGCAGGTAAGTTACAAGGAAAAGAATTGACAGATCAAGTGAAAGCCGAAGTCGAACGCTATCAACAAGACATTCAGCCTTCAATCGAGCGGATCCAAGGAAACCTAAACGAGCTTTCGAACGTACAGTCAGATGCGACCGAAGCGAAAGCGGAAAAGGCCAACTGACCGGTCTGTCGTCATCGCCCGTCGTTTTAGTCACATTGTATCGGAAAGGATGGATCGACATGGAACACGAAAAAGAATTCACTGGCCCTGAGGCCATGCTCTATAGTCATAAAATCATTCAACTTAGTAAGGCACTGTGGAAGACGGTCGAGAAAGACTGGCAAAATTGGATTAAACCGTTCGACTTGAACATAAACGAGCACCATATTTTATGGATCGCTCACGCCCTCGGCGGCGCCTCGATCTCAGAGATCGCCAAATATGGGGTTATGCACGTATCGACGGCGTTCAACTTCTCGAAGAAGTTAGAAGACCGCGGTTTGCTCACGTTCTCGAAAAAGGAGACGGACAAACGAAATACGTACGTCCAATTGACGCCTGAAGGTGAGGCGCTCTTGCTCGAGACGATTCATGCGTTCGATCCGGAAGAGAACGGCGTCTTCCGCGCCTCGCTCCCGCTCCAAGAATTGTACGGGAAATTCCCGGACTTGACGGACATCACCGCAATCGTTCGCCGCTTGTATGGCGACAACTTCATGGACATCTTTGCAGAAACGTCGAAGATGATCACGGAAGAAGCCGGACGTCGCCCTGAGGACGACGAGATCAGTAAAGAAGCTTGACCTGCCGATACAGCGGTTCCGTGACGTCTAACGCCATCCCTTGGCGCACACACGCCGCGAGAATCGTCTCGGCCTCTAAATGAGGATGAAGCATCCCGACGAAATGAACGAGCAAAGGCTCCACGGACGACAGCCCGTAGCGCATTTGCTCGTTTTGTCGTTCTCGGATATCATCAAGCAACGCGAAAAACGCAACGACGTCTTGCCGTGTCAGATTCGCCTTGAGCACCTCATGTTCAAAGGGCCGCTCCGACCAATCGACCGCCCCGAGCAACAGTTCCATTTGAAACGATAATTGATTGATTTTCTCTTCTAACGACACGTTCTCCACCCCATCATTTCACATTCTCTTTCATCATTATACGACACGTTTCTGTGCTATGATACTACACAGGTAAGAGAACAGCTGTTATCATTAACAAAATGTGGTATAGTCGGATTTAGAAACTTATAGATTTATAGGGGTGGAATATATGTCAAACGGAATGACGAATGAACCGAACAAACAGAATAAGAAGTTTTCAACAGGCGCCCTCGTCGGCGCATCAGCGATTGCACTTCTCATCGGTGTCGGCGGCACGTACGCGGCGACAAGCGGCGGGTCTTCTGACAACTCTCCAGTTGTTTCATTTGAAGGCGGCGAAGTGACGCGCGGCGAAATCGCCGACATGAGCTACGACCGCATGGTCCCACAACTTGCGTTCCAAGAAACGATGAACGAATTGCTTGAAAAAGAGTACGGCGATAAAGTCGAGCAAGAAAAAGTCGACGAAGAGTTCAGCAAGACCGAAGAGCAGTTCAACTCGAAAGAAGAGTTTGAGCAAGCGATTCAACAAGCCGGCATGACGAATACGGACGAGTTCAAAGAAGCGCTCCGCGGTCAAATGCTCGTCGATGCTGCGAAATCAGAACTCGTCGAAGTCACAGACGAAGATATCGAAGCACAGTTCGCGAAAGAAAACGTCGAAGTCAAGGCGAGCCATATCCTTGTCGAGACAGAAGAAGAAGCACAAGCGATCATTAAAGAATTGAACGACGGCGGCGACTTCGCTGACATCGCGAAAGAAAAATCGACAGACACAGGTTCTGGTGAAAAAGGTGGCGACCTCGGTTACTTCTCAGCCGGCGCCATGGTCCCTGAATTTGAAGAGTACGCGTTCCAAGAAGACGTCGTTGGCAAAGTTTCTGAGCCGGTTCAGTCACAGTTCGGCTTCCACGTCATCAAAGTCATGGACCGTAAAGAAAAAGACCTTAAACTCGAAGACGAGAAAGATCGCATCCGTGAAGCATTGGCGACTGAAAAAGCCGCTTCTGTCGACGCGAATAAGATTTATGCCGAGTTGATCGAGAAATATAACGTCGATGTGAAAGATGCGAAAGCATCGACACAGTTCGATGCTGTGAAAGACGCTCTTAAAGCGGAAGAAGAAGCTCCGGCCGAGGAATCGACTGAGAAATAAGCAACAAGTGAGTGGCACCGTCACTCACTAACTGAGTAAAAAAGAGGCCCCCTGCCGCGATTTGTTTGCGCCAGGGGGCCTCTTTTCATGCATATGGTCAGTGATTCAACTAACAACTAAGAATGATTATCTTGGATTTGATGTTTTCCTGTTCTGTTCGTCATTGGTCAAATCTATATAAAACCCTAAAATAGAAACATATTTTATAATGACCGTTCCACCCGTCTGCGTATAAAATTCACGCTCGTAGTTTTGCCAAAAGTAGGCGTCTCTCTCACTATAACTTTTGAATGTTAGCTCTCCATACTCTTCGCTATAATAAGTTATTTCGTGTGCTGGATACATGTGATACTTCCTCTGTAAGAAACTATCTTCTTTAGTTAAGTCTATATATGTTTGAAGAAGAAAAACAATAAGCAGCAAAGCGATCACTTTTCTAAAAATCGACATTCATTTTTGCCCCAATCTTAAATGCTTCATTCCTATTAACCAAACCAAGCCTGTGAGAAATTCACTGAAAAAAATTCGTTTCATAGTACTTACCAGAATAGAACAGGAATGCTAATCATCTTCAATTGAATTTGAATCATAAACTTTAACTATTCCGAAGTTATGGTGCTTCTTACAGTTTAGGTTTATAAAATGCCCGGTTATCGAGCGCCATGACCCGTTCTGTGAACGTCCCTGGCTCGACGCCTTCGAACGCCTTATCGAACATGTTCATCCGGGCATCGATGTTGTCGATAAAGAAGAGCATCTCGGCTTCCGGGAGCTGCGGCGCGTTCGCCGACCCCCACTCCGGTTTCCCGTGATGGCTGAGGACGAGGTGTTGAAGCAACGTCACGACTTCACGGTCGGTGCCGAGCTCGCGTGCCACGACTTCAATCTCTGATGCCATAAGCGACAAGTGCCCAAGCAGTTTGCCTTCGAGCGTATATTCCGGTGTGATTGCGTCCGACAACTCGATTACTTTCGCCAAGTCGTGGAGCACGACGCCTGCAACGAGCAAGTCCCGATTCAATTGCGGATACAGGTCGCACATCGTGTCAGCCAGCTTCAGCATCGACAGGACGTGGAACGCAAGCCCTGAATAGACCGCATGGTGATGGCGCACCGCTGCCGGATACGTGAAGTAAGCTTCCTCGTTCCGGTCGACGAGCGCCGTCACGAGTTGTTTCATCCCTACGTGCTCCATCGCCTCGATATAGCCGCGAATCCCCGTCTCGAGTTCTGACTTCGGCACTGGGGCCGAGCGCACGTATGGCGCGATGTCCGTCTCACCTTCGATGATGGAGATTTGTTTCAACTTCAACTGGGTCCGGCCACGGTAGTCCATCACTTCCCCGGAAGCATGGACAATCTTTTTCGTCGCATATTTGTCCGTATCGGCACTGTCCCATACTTTCGTCTCAATCTCCCCGCTCTCATCGCATAGGATGAGCGTCAAATATGGTTTGCCGTTGCCGGCGAGTCCACGATACGATTGTTTAATCATCACATATTGGTTCAACGTGTCGCCCACTTTGAGCTGACCGATTTTAGTAGTCGTCAAAAAAAGCACCTCTCTTCTTGTCAGTACCTACATCTTAACGAAAGTTCAGGTCAGATGCCAACTTTCTAAGAAAAGCGGGAATACTTGAGAGAGAAGCATATTGGGGGAATGGAAGATGAATTGGAATTGGTATACACGACCAGAAGAAATTGTACATGTCGACAATCACTATGAGGAAGCGTACACGTATTGGCTCGAACAATTGACGACGGCGAAAGTGACAAAAATCATCGTCGAACGCGATTATATGTACGGATCGCTCACGCTCGATTATGAACAGTTGGAACGCGAACCACAAAAAATCGGGCACTATTTCGTGACCCGGGACTTTTTATGGACAATCGGGTTTGATGAGCTGTATTGCGAGACGGTGGCCGCGAAGCAGTATGACTCGCCAATCGAGGCATTCTATGACCTGCTCTCTGAAAAAATGGACTATTATTTCCACGGCATCGATGAGTATGAAGAACGCTTGATGATGACCCAACGCGAGATGAGCGGGCAAGTCCCTCCCGAATTTATGAATGAGATTTTCGGACTCCGCAGCGAGATTGAACGGTGGTCCGATACCGTTGTCCCATACCGTGAGTTGCTCATGGCCGGACGTGAGGCGTTCCTCGATGTCGACTTGGACGAGTTGAACGCTTATCGACTTGCCACGTACCGGGTCGACCGGCTCTTGACGTTAATCGAACATTATCAAGCCGATGTCATCGCGTTAACCGACCTCGCCTCGACGCTGTCGAACTTTCGCGGTAACGAGATTATGAAGGCGTTGACCGTCTTCACGGCATTGACGACACCAGTCGTCGCCTTCGGTGCCATCTGGGGAATGAACTTCAAAGCGATGCCTGAACTGAAGTGGCCGCTCGGTTATGTGTTCGCCTGGATGATGATCATGCTCTTCACAGGCTTGGTCTATGCGTGGTTGAAACGGAAGAATTGGATTGGCTCGCTCTTACAGTTCCCGAATCAAGTCCACAATCAAAAACGTCTAGAAAAACAACGGAAAAAGAGAAAACAGTAAAAAAACGAACAAAAGTTCGGTATACTGAAAGGAGCAGCTGCCATAGAAAGGTGATGTACATGGAACGATTGATTATCCACGTTGATATGGACGCGTTTTACGCCTCGGTCGAACAGCGGGACCGTCCTGATTTACGTGATAAGCCTGTCATCGTCGGTGGCGCCCCCCACAGCCGTGGTGTGGTCGCCACCTGTTCGTATGAGGCGAGAAAATACGGGGTGCACAGCGCCATGTCGTCACGGCGTGCGTTTGCGCTCTGTCCTCAGGCGACGTTCGTCAAACCGCGCTTTCACGTTTATCGGCACGTCAGCCAACAAGTGATGGCGATTTTCAAGTCTATCACGCCGCTCGTTGAACCGCTCTCGCTCGACGAGGCCTATTTGGATGTGACCGAGAACACACTCATGAGCACGTCCGGCCCTTATATCGCGCGCTATATCCTCGGGGAAATCAAACGCCGGACGGGACTGACGGCCTCGGCCGGAGTCGCCCCGTCGAAGTTCGTGGCCAAGATCGCCTCAGGATTCAACAAACCGAACGGACTGACTGTCGTCGAAGCAGCCGATGTCGAGTCGTTCCTCGCCCCGCTCCCGATCACGACGATGCACGGGGTCGGTAAAGTGACGGCCCAAACACTGTTCAAGCACGGCTACCATACGATTGCCGATTTACAGCGTGCGCAACCTGAACAACTGAAGGCCATTTTCGGATTCGACCGCGGGAGCCAACTATATGAACTCGCGTCCGGTCGTGATAACCGTCCCGTCGTCCCGACGCGGGAACAAAAATCGATTGGCTCCGAGACGACGTTCGCGTTCGACCTCGATGACCCGGAAGAAGTGTATGAACGGGTCGTCCCGGAAATCGAAGACGTGCTCCATCAACTCGACCGACGCGAACTCAGTTGCCAGACGGTGACGATTAAAATCAAGACGAGCGAGTTCCAGGCCCGGAGCCACCAAATCAAACTGAACCATCCGACGCACGACCACGACGAGATTAAACGGCTCGCCCGCCGCCTGTTCGACGAGATGGCGATCACTGAACCGGTCCGCTTGATCGGGATGACGGTGTCCGATTTGATTCCCCGTACTGAGACGGCGCGTCAGCTCACGTTCGAGGAGCTGACGAAACCTTCGCTTGAATAATGAATGGTCATTCAGTACAATGGAAGTAAAGGGGGGCGAACGGATGGAACAGTATACGATCACAGCGTTCGAGAACGACGGCACGGTCGTCTTGAACGATTCATTTACTGCGGCAAGCAATGACGAGGCGAAAACGAAAGGACTCACGTTGCTTGAGGAAGCCGGGCACCTCCATAAAGGGGCCCGCATCGCACGTCGCGGCCAACTGATCTACTTCGAGCGCTGTAAACTGCCAGGAAAACTGAAAGGCACGGCCTCATAACAGAAGCGCCTCGGGAATTGAACTGCTCCCCGTCAAGTAGACAGTGTAAATAATGAAAACCAACCTAGGCGGCTTGAGACCTGTATTCGACAGGGCTCAGGCCGTTTAGTCGTTTCTGGAAACGGTCGTGGTTGTAGAACGCTATGTAGTTCTCGATTGCCTTCGTCAGTTCGCTATAGGCCTGGAACTCACGCAAATAGTACATCTCCACTTTCAGGGTGCCCCAGAAACTCTCGATTGGGGCGTTGTCGATACAGCGTCCCACGCGGGACATGCTGTGGGTCAGTCCCGCGTCCTCTACCATGCGTTTGAACCCTCTCGAGGTGTATTGGCACCCTCGGTCGCTATGGATCATCAGACTCGCTCCTGTACGTAGACCCGCGATGGCTGGCATCATCGTTTTAAAGACGAGCCCGTTGTTGTTGGACTTCCCGACACGATAGGCGACGATCGAGCCGTCGTACAGGTCGATAATCGCGCTAAGGTACGCCTTCTTCCCGGCACCGTATTTGAACTCGGTGACGTCGGTGCACCATTTCTCGTCCGGCCGGGCCGCGCTGAACTCTCGGTTCATCAAGTTCTCGGCCACATGCTGTGGCGTTGACTTCTTATGTTTCCTCCGCTTCCGGCGGATGATCGATTGAATCCCATGGCTATGCATCAAACGATAGATTCGCTTTTCATTGAACGGGGACAAGCTTTGTTGCCGGCGCAGCCGATTGATGGTCATCGTGATCCGACGGTACCCGTATGTCCCGTTCGCCTGATCATAGAGTAGACGGATGTCCTCCAGGAGCTTCTCGTTCTCTTCTTGACGCACCGATATGGTGCGATTCAACCATTTGTAATAGGCCGCCCGTGAGATGCCGGCGACCCGGCAGAGGAGCACAATCGAGAGGGCTTCCTCTTCGTTCAATTCTTTGATGGCGATATATCTTTGCTGTAGCCGTACCTGGCTGATCACGACCTCCTCTCGATCTCCTCTAACTTTTTTAGGAACAGGTTGTCCGCACGAAGAAGTTCGTTCTCAAGCTCCATTTGCTGGATACGACGTTTCAGCTTCTCTTCTTCACTTAGTTCATCCTCTGGTTTCGTACGCCCACGGCGGTCTAGGAGCGCTTCTGCCCCGGTCGTGTCATACTTCTTGACCCAGCCATAGACCTGGGCATAGGATACCTGATATTGTTCCGCGGTCTGCTGGTAGTTGCGACCATTCTCCAAACAGTATTTCACGATCTCAAAGCGCTCTTCAAATGTAGTTTTTCTTCCTTTTGTCATAGCTAGACCCATCCCTTTTCTCGAATCTGTTAACTCGCTATGACTAGTATACTTCCTAATCCATCTGTGAAGAACAGACCAGTGACTGATTTGATGTTTGGAGAGTGTCTCTAGTTTAGTGAGACCACCGAGATAGTCACGGACCGCCGCAATCTTCTGTTCCTTGGTGTAGGGCTTCCATGTCCTCGATTGCTTCAACGCGTCAATACCGCCGGTATCGAATTTTACTTTCCATAACTGAAGGGTGTCCATAGAGACGTCATGTGCCTCCCTGATTTCCTTCCAGGTATATGTGCCTTGATCCATCATGCGCAGCGCGCTCAGTTTTTGTTCGATCGTATGTCGACTTCTCGTCATAAAAAAACACTCCCCAATCAGATAAACAGATTTGTTATTTCATCTGTCTACTTATTGGGGAGCATATCAAATCCCGAGGCGCTTGTTCATTCGCTATATTTGGCTTCCCACTCGCTGCGCCACTCCATGTAATCGGGATGCAGCTCTTCCACCGTCTTGCCGTCTAGCGAGTACGCACTGCCGACGAGCGGCTCGGCCGAATCCGGATATGACGTCCCGCCGATGATCTCGCCGTCCACCATCATGACCGAGACGTTCGTCTGGCCGAGTTCTGCAACATCATCGAGCGGATGGTCGCGGACGATAAAGTACTCATGTCGAATGTCACGTCCGATATAGTCATCCGGCGGCGGCGTCTGGACTTGCCACGTACTTTGCGTTGGCAACTCAAGCAGATCTTCCTTTTCAAAACTCGACGTTCTATTCCCTCTATAAGAGACGACGTCATAGCCTTGCTCCTCTAAGTACGCCTTGGCCACTTTGGCATCCGCCCCGAGCGTCGGTGCCGGCTGTTCGCTCTCATTCGAGCAGGCTGCAAGCAGCAGGGCACATACAATGATTCCGATTCGTTTCCACATCGTTTCTCCACCTCATTATTTAGCATTTTTTTACATATTAGGCAGATAGATCAACATGTCCTTCAAAACGGAAAGATGAGTAAAATCGTGAAAATCGCAATGACCGCTGTCACCACTTGCAACGGCAAGCCGACTTTGACGAAATCGAAGAAACGGTAGCCGCCGATTCCGAACACCATCGCATTCGTCGGCGAACCGAACGGGGTCATGAACGCGAGCGATGCCGCAATCGCGACGGCGACGACGAACGGGACCGGACTCACTTGAAGCGCCACGGCGAGCGATACGGCGAGCGGTGCGAACAAGACGGCCGTCGCCGTGTTCGAGATGATTTGACTGAGCGCCATCGTCGCGAGGAAGATGGCGACGAGCACCCAGACCGGTCCGGCTTGACTGAACGAGTCGCTGATCCACGTGACGAGCCAGGCCATAATCCCGGCATTGTCGAGTGCTTGACCGACGGGAATCATCGCGGCAATCAATAACAACGATGACCACTGAATCGAGTCATAGGCGACATCCATATGCCGCACGGCTCCGGTGAGCACCATGGCCAGTGCTGCGAGCCATACCGCCACGGTCGGGTCGACCCACTCGAAGACGAGAAGCGTGACCATCATGAGCATGATGAGACCCGCTGCCAGCTGATGACGCTCGGACACGACCCGGTTCGCGACATCGGTCACCCGCTCATTGGCGAGCAACAGGGACGTCTCGTCCCCAGCTCGCTCTAAATCGCTCCACTCCCCTTGCGTAACGAGCATATCTCCGCGCTCGAGCGGAACATCTTTCAATCGCGTGATGGCAATCTCTTCGTTCGGACGGATGACTTGAAGCACGTTCAACCGATATTCGTTGCGCAAGTGACTATCCGATAAACAACGACCGACGAGCGGGCTATCCGTTGGGATGGTGAAGACGGCTACGCCGGCCGCTTTCCCGTAGACGGCCTTCAAGTCGACGTGTTCCACCGTCACCCCTTCCCTTCCGGCAATTCGCCGGACATCCGCCTCTGCTCCGCTGACATACACTTGACCTTCAGTGAGACGCGTATCCGCACGCGCTGTGACAAAGCGGTGCGTCATGCCTTTTTGTTGTTCACCGACGACGATTAGACCGTCTCGTGACCAATTGACGTCGCGGAGCGTCCGCCCGATTAAAGGGTGCCCTTTCGAAAGAGATAAGGCGAATAGGCTCACATGCGGCACCGCCAAGCGTGGCATCGTCGCGGCGCGCACATCGCTCGTACCGAGCAGCCGATTGCCGATAACATAGAAATAGAATAAGCCGATGACTGCCATGACGAGCCCAATCGGTAAGAGCGCGAAAAAACCGAGCGTGCCAGCGGACGTGTTCCGTAACGTCTCAGCCGCCACCAGGTTCGGCGGCGTCCCGATCAGCGTCATCGTTCCGCCGATACTCGAGAAGAACGCGAGCGGCATCAACAGTTTGGCAGGACTCGTCCCCATCTGTCTCGACATGGCGAGGACGACCGGAATCAATAGGGCGACCGTCCCCGTATTCGACATGAGACTCGACAACAAGGTCACCGTGACCATCAAGACGAGAAAAAGACGCACCTCACTCCCTTTTGCGAACGGGATAAGCGCAGCACCTAACCGTTCGGCCAAACCTGTGTGAAATAGGCCGGCCCCCACAATGAACAGCCCAGCAATCATGAGCACGACCGAATTCGAAAAACCGGCCATTGCTTCAACCGGCGTCAATTGATTCGTCAAGACGAGCAACAAGAGACCGATGAGCGCAACCAAGTCGGCTCGGAGCCAGCCTCCAATAAACCCGATAATCATGATCGTTAAAATCACCAAGGTGACCATCACGTCCACCCTTCCTTGTGAAAGTTTCTACAAGCTTACTATACCACGCATTATGTAAGCGTTATCATAAGGTGAGTGACAATCTTGGCAACAAAAAAAACGGATGGCTCGATTGCCATCCGCATCACGTCTTATTGAACTTCGTGATCATTGACCATTGGAGCGTAAAGCTCTTCAAGTGGCTTCATGATAATTTTCGTCACTTCTGTGACGAGTTGATGCATGCGTTGCTCTTCTTGCATGAGCTCCATGATCAATTCGTTCTGTTGAACGCCCATCATTTTCGTTTGCGCGTCCATCATCTCTTGTTCAGAGATTTCTTCGCCTTGCATCTGCTTCTGTTGAAGCGTCATTTGGATGTCACGGAAGTCAGCGAATAACTGGTTCGCTTCTGCATCCGCATTGACACGGTCGTATAGTGAAGAGAGATTTGTGAACTCCTCAGAATCGCGAAGTGCTTTTTCCAATTGGTAAGCATGATCGTACAAGTTTGTTTGTGACATGTGACGTCCTCCTAAATACTATTAGGGCGTGCCTCTTAAATGATGGCAATCAACCCTTGAATCAACCCAATCATACCACCTAACAAGGCGCCAAGCCATGTTATTGCCCGGAACTCTCGTTTCGAGATCGAGAGAACAATCTCTTCGAGGTACGATGTATCGAGCGAGCTCACCTGCTCTTGCACGATTTGGTCGATTTTGAGGCGGTCCATGATCGTCTCCATTTGATCCGTGAAGCGCGTAATGACGAGTCGTACTCCAGCCGGGACGAGCTCGTCGACGACGCGGTCTTCAATGTCCCGTGTGTACGAGTGGACCGTTCGATCGAGCAACTCCCCGACCGGCAAGCGCGAGACGACTTCCGTCGTCACACCGTCAATCAACCGTTCCTCTAGACGGTCGTCAAGCAACGTATCGACCGACCGTTCGCTGAACCGTTCGAACTCACGTGTAATCATTTCCGCCATACCCGATCGCGTCGAGCCGCCGCGGAGGATATTGATAATCTCCGGTCGAATCATCTCGACAAAATTCAAGTTCTGGACGAAACCGGCGATGAATCCAAGCCGACGCTGGACGAACGAGTCGACCATGTGTCGAAGTTGGGCCTCACCCTCGACGGAATAGAAATACTCCTCCGACTTGACGAGCAAGGTATCGACAATCTCCGGAATGATGCCCCGGACGCGGTCCATGCCGTCTTCACCGAGAATCTCATACAGTTTACGCGTCTTCACATCTGCGAGGACGAGCCGGAGCTCTTGGCGGAGCTTCGTGTCCGCTTCTGCCAAGACACGAGTCTCGGCATCCGGATAAAGTGGTTCGATGAGCGATCGAATCGTCTGATCCGAGCGCAGCATCGTCCGCACCTCACCTTGGACGTAATACGTGATGTGGCCACCGACCTGTTCATCGAGCAGGCGCTTACGCATCCCTTCCGGGGTCAACAAGTGTTTGACGACTGTCTTACCGAGGCTCGTCGCCAACTCATCGCGCCGTTTCGGGATCAAGCCTGGCGTGAACGGGACGCGCATGTTCCCAATATATTTAGGGTGATGGGGCCGGAATAACATTTTGATGGCGAGGAAGTTGGTCACTCCCCCGATTGTCGCACCGATGGCGATCATAATGAATACTTTGACTAGACTCTCCAAACTGTCTGCCTCCGATCTGAAATATGATACATTTATTGAAGAGGTGATTGTGTTGACTACGTTTGAACGAATTAAATCGATTTTCCCGATGGCTGTCCATCGGTCCGAAGAAGCGTCCAGTGACGTTCGCTGGTATCAAGCCCAGGACGGCACGGTCTTCGGTCTCCCTAAACTGGAGCTGACGGAGCGTGAGCGACAGCTGCTTGAATGGTTCGCCACCCCACTCCTGACAAGACTCGACCCACGACAAGCCAAATGGCAGGACCGTCTACTCACCGATGCGTACCGGTTCGACCGGCCGTTCCGTCTCATGTCGCTCGTCCTGCATTATCAAGACCCTGAGGCACTCGAACAATTTTTAGACGTGTTAGCTGACTTTATGCCTGAAGCAGAGATTGTTCTCATGACCCGGTCTCACGTTGAAATCATTGAGACCGATCAGTTCGTCGAGCTGACCGAGTTCGAAGACGTCTTGCGGGCGATCGCGAGCGATTGTTACGTCGAGGCGCATGTCGTCTATAGCGCACGTCCGCTCGGTGACCTTGCGCCACTTTATCACCAGCATCAGGCGCTACTCCCACTCGCCAAGCTCTCTACTAAAGCTTACCCTGCTAGTCAATTATTATACCATTATTTACTACAACGCCATGAGACTTTTGATGTACGTCCCCGTCTGACGGCCCCTGTCGTCGCGTCACTCGATAAGACGACGATCGATTTATTGGAGGCGTTGTTCGCCAACTCGTTGAACGTATCGCACACGGCCAAGGCGTTATTCATGCATCGAAATACGCTCAACTATCGGCTCGATCGGCTCTACGAAGCGACCGGTTATGACGCTAGGCAGTTCTACGATGCCAGTCTGCTCCAATTGATTGTCACGTTGCACAAATCTGAGTAATCGTTTTTGTGCAACGTGTACATATTCGATGCAAGCGGTTTCATCGTATAATCAGTCTTGTAAGCGCTATTATACAAGAACAGATTCCCAGGAGGCTAACGACATGGCAGAAATTCAATTAAATCACATTGATAAAATATACGACGGTGGTGACTCGAAGGCAGTCAGCGATTTCAACTTGCACATCAAGGACCGCGAATTCATCGTCTTCGTCGGACCTTCAGGTTGTGGTAAATCGACGACGCTCCGTATGATCGCAGGACTCGAAGAAATCTCGAGCGGCGACTTCATCATCGACGGCAAGCGCATGAACGACGTCGCACCGAAAGACCGCGACATCGCCATGGTCTTCCAAAACTACGCACTTTACCCGCACATGAGTGTCTATGACAACATGGCGTTCGGTTTGAAACTTCGCAAGTTCCCGAAAGATGAAATCGACCGTCGCGTCCAAGATGCGGCCCGTATCCTCGGACTTGAAGAATACCTTCAACGTAAACCGAAAGCACTCTCTGGTGGTCAGCGTCAACGTGTCGCCATCGGCCGTGCCATTGTTCGTGATGCCAAAGTGTTCTTGATGGATGAGCCGCTCTCAAACTTGGATGCCAAGCTTCGCGTTCAAATGCGTAAAGAAATCATCCAGTTGCACAACCGTCTCGACACGACGACGATTTACGTTACCCATGACCAAACGGAAGCGATGACACTCGCGACTCGGATCGTCATCATGAAAGACGGAATCATCCAACAAGTCGGTTCGCCAAAAGAAGTATACGAAAACCCAGACAACATCTTCGTAGCCGGCTTCATCGGATCACCTTCGATGAACTTCTTCCGCGGTAAATTGGCTGATGGGAAGTTCCTCGTCGGCGGCGAAGAAATCAACGTCCCTGAAGGCAAAATGAAAGGTCTTCGTGACCGCGGTTACGTCGGCAAAGAACTCGTGCTCGGAATCCGTCCAGAATCGATTCACGATGAGCCAATCTACATCGACTCGCCAACGACGCACACGTTCCGCACGCACATCGACGTTGCCGAGCTCATGGGCGCTGAGTCGTACTTGTACGCTGAACTCGGTGGCCACCAGTTCACGGCACGGATCGATGGACGTTCGAACATCCACATGGGTGACGATGTCACACTCGCACTCGATATGACGAAAGCTCACTTCTTCGACACGGAGACAGAACTCGTCATCCGTTAAGCACTACGATATGTTGAAGTGAACCGTATACATACGGTTCACTTCTTTTTTATTTCATACTATTCCATAGGCGTTTACACTGCGTGAATTCTTCCTTTATAGTCTTTATAAGGACTCTGATTTGCTTAGAAAGGAAACCATTTATGAATTATTTAAAAGATCGAGATGTGCTATTGGTGACAATTCACCAAAAAGAAAAAGTTATCAAACCTCTCCTTGAGGACGCATTCGGATGCAACGTACACGTGAGTCCGCTCGACACTGATCAATTCGGAACATTCACACGGGAAATCAGTCGAAAACAATCTCAATTTGATACAGCAAGAAAAAAAGCGACTAGGGGTCTGGAACTGACCAATCATCATGTTGGGGTAGCGAGCGAAGGCACATTCGGATTCCATCCTCTCGCGCCCATTCCTTGGAATACTGAACTGGTATTACTGCAAGATGACGAATTAGAGCTTGAATTACATGGTTATTATGAAGGACTCGACACAAACTTCAGTCATACAATCGTTCAAGATTACCCTTCTGCACTGCAGTTTGTTAATAAAGTTGGTTTTCCAGATCATCATGTGATTCTCCGATCAGATGATGAACATTCATCCATTATGCTAAAAGACATCACCAGTGAATCGCTATTAAAAGAAGCTTTTACATACTGTTTTAATAAGTCAACGAATCGACAGGTCTTTATCGAGACAGACATGCGGGCGTATGCCAACCCAACTCGAATGAAAAATATTGAGAGCGCGACGAGGCAACTCATTGAACAGGCAAACTCACTCTGCCCATCCTGTGGCACACCGGGCTTCCGTATCGTCCGCAAAGTACCTGGTCAATTATGCGAGCAATGCCATACTCCCACAAAACAAATAATGCAACATGTTTATGCCTGCTCGACTTGTAAGTATCAACAAACCGAATATCTTGGAGATTTATACACATCTCCAAGATATTGTGATGTGTGTAATCCCTAATAAAAAAAGCAGCCTGCTATCTCCCCATAAGGAGAAATCATGGCTGCTTTTTTGGTTAACGAATCGCGTAGCGACGTTCAAGCCGATGCTGTCCTGCTTGGATGAGCGTCGATAAAATCCAATAGATCGACGCCGAGAATAAGAGAAGCGGCATGACGAGATACGTCGTCGCTGCGATTTGGTCCGAGACGTATGTCAACTCCTGCACCGCGATGACCGAACCGAGTGACGTCGATTTGATGATATCGATGACCGAGTTGGACACCGGTGGGATTGCACGCGATAGCGCCTGTGGGAAGATGATATCCTTGAAGCGCTTCGCACGCGGGATCCCAAGGGCGACGCTCGCCTCGACTTGCCCGCGATCGACCGAATTGATGGCCGCGCGGAACGCTTCCGAGATATAGGCCGCAAAGTGAAGGCCTAACCCGAAAATGAGCGCCTGCATCCCGCTCAACTGGACGAAACCGGTCAGACCGACGTACAGGATGAGAAGTTGCAAGAGGAGCGGTGTGCCCCGGAAGAACGAGATATACGTACGAGTGAACAAACGAACGACTTTGACAGGGCTGCTGTGTAAGACAGCGATGATCAGACCGAGCACCAAGGCGAGGAGAATCGACAGGATACTGGCGATCAACGTCAATTGTACGGCTTCGATATAGGCCGAACGGTTCTCGATGACGGTCGTGATCAGTTCACTCATTGACTGATGTCCTCACCGAAGTACTTCTCACCGATCTCAGCCATCGTGCCGTCTTCTTGCATCTCAGCTAACGCGTCGTCCAACTTGTCGAGCACGTCTGAGTCTTGACGTGTCATGTAGCCCGCTTCACTCTTATTGAAGACGTCTCCGACCGCTTTCACGTCGTAACCTGTCTTCTCAAGCTCCGTCAAGATGAAGAGACGGTCGTTGAGTGCCGCATCGAGACGTCCGACTTGAAGGTCTTGGAGCACTTGGTTCGCGCCTTTGTAGAACTTCACTTCAGCACCGGCTTCTTCAGCGAGCTGCGCGTAGACTGAACCTTGTGTCGAGCCGACGACTTTGCCGTCGAGGTCATCGATGCCTTGAATGTCTTCGTTGTCCGAAGCGACGATGACTTGCGCACCTGATACCGCGTACGGAGTTGAGAACGCGTATTTCTCTTCACGTTCTGGCGTGATACTCATTTGGTTGGCAATCATGTCGATGCGTTCTGCGTCGAGGGCCGGTACGAGTCCTTTGAAGTCCATTGGCTCGTATTCGACCGTGTAACCGGCACGCTCGGCCGCTTCGTTCAATACATCGATGTCATACCCTGTGATTTCACCTTTGTCTTTGTACGTGAATGGCGGGTACGTCGCTTCTGTCCCGACTGTGATGACGGCTTCTTCTGAGCCGCTGTCTGTCTCTGTCCCGCAAGCCGCGAGCACCCCGAACGATGCTCCGATTGCAAGTACTGCTGTTAATGATTTTTTCATGGTAATTTCCGCCTTCCTGATAATCCGTATATGATTACATGGTTATGAACAATACACTCATCATACTGAGGGGGGCATATCTTGTCAAACAAAAGACACCACCCTCGTCAGGGCGGTGTCGTCGATTAATCGATTGCTTTCGCTTGCTTCATAACATCACGTTCAATCGCTTCCCGTTTCACTGTCGTTTTCTCCGCGCTATCGGCGTGGACACTGAAATAGAATTTGATTTTCGGTTCGGTCCCAGACGGACGCAGGCAGAACCATGAGCCGTCCTCGAAGATGAATTTGAGTACGTTCGACGATGGCAACTCGATCGCTTCCGTCTCGCCTTGCTGCAAGTTTTTCGCGACTTGTTGCTTGTAATCCTCGAAGCGGACGACTTCGTAGCCGCCGACTTCTTGTGGCGGATTGGCGCGGAACGCCTCCATCATTCGACCGATTTGTTCGAGACCGGCCTTCCCTTTCAACGTCATCGATTGGAGCGACTCCTCGTAGAAGCCATACTTCTCATAGACGGCTTGGAGGGCATCGTACAACGTGCGCCCGTGCTGTTTATGGAAAGCCGCCATCTCGGCGCCGAGTAAGCACGCCTGGACGGCATCTTTGTCACGGCAGAAGTCTCCAATCAAATAACCGTAGCTCTCTTCGTAACCGAATAAGAACTGGTACTGGCCCGACTCTTCATACTGCTTGATTTTCTCGCCGATGAATTTGAAACCGGTGAGCGTGTTCTCGAGGTGGACCCCATACGCCTTGGCGATGGCCGCCCCGAGTTCTGATGTGACGATCGTCTTCGCGACGAAGCCGTTCGTCGGAAGCGTCCCCGTCTCCACTTTTTGAGACAAAATGTAATCCATGAGAAGCGCCCCGGTCTGGTTCCCCGTCAAGACGAACCATTCGCCATTGCGGTCACGGACCGTGAAGCCGACACGGTCGGCGTCTGGGTCCGTCGCCATGAGCAAGTCGGCCCCGACGCGGTCGCCGTACTGCATCGCGAGCTCGAAGGCAGCTCGTTCTTCCGGGTTCGGATAACTGACCGTCGGGAATGCCCCGTCCGGCTCAGCCTGTTCGTCGACGATGGTGACGTGTTCGAACCCATATGCTTTCAATCCTTCCATGACCGGGCGACGTCCCGTCCCATGAAGTGGTGAATAGACGATTTTGAGCGGATCGCCTTGGACGTCCGTATGAATCCGAATCGATTGGAGAGCTTCCATGTATGCCGCATCGACCGACGCATCGACCGTGACGAGTGTGCCCTCGGACCGAAGCGGTGCCTCATCTTTAACGTCAATCTTCAATTCATCTTCGATGGCATTGACGTACGAGACGAGCTCATCGGCTTCGGCCGGTGGCAATTGTCCACCGTCGGCGCCATACACTTTGAAGCCGTTATATTCCGGCGGGTTGTGGCTCGCCGTGATGACGATGCCGCCGAAGGCGTTCAAATGACGGACGGCGAATGACAACTCTGGCGTCGCCCGCAAACTCGGGAACAAGTATGTCTTAATCCCGTTCGAAGCGAGTGTGCGTGCCGCCTCGAGCGCAAACTCTGGCGAGAAGTGACGCGAGTCGTGGGCGATGACGACGCCGTGACGTTTCGCTTCTTCCCCTGACGCGGCGATAAAATCGGCAAAGCCTTGCGATGCCTTGCGAATCGTATAGATGTTCATCCGGTTTGCCCCTGGACCGATTTCACCGCGCATACCGCCCGTCCCGAATTCGAGCGTCTTATAGAAGGCATCCTCGAGTGATGTCTCGTCTTGCTCGAGCACCTCGAGTTCGGCGCGCAAATGCGGCTCGAGCGCCTCGTGTTGTTTCCATCGGTCATATGTCTGTTGCCATGTCATGGTCAGTTCCCCTTTCGACATTCAAAAATTCAATCGAAGTACTCGCCAATTTGTTCCATCTTGTATACGATGGGAGTAACGAAACTTCGAGGTGATACTATGTTTCCAACTATGCGTGCCCAAGAATTGAAACACATCGTCCATACGGACTCGATCCGCTTCATTGATTGCCGCTATTCATTAAACGACGCCTCATACGGAAAGTATGCGTATCGACAAGGACATCTGCCTAACGCCGTCTTCCTTGATTTGATGGAAGACTTGTCCGGACCGTTGTCCGAGCACGGCGGACGCCATCCGCTGCCGTCTAAACAGGCATGGACCGAAACGCTCCGCCGCATCGGGATTCAACGCGATGACTTGGTCATCATCTACGACGACGGCTTCCCGTTCGCCGCTCGTGCGTGGTGGTTATTCAAGTGGGCCGGCCATGAGCGCGTCATCGTGCTCGAAGGCGGCATCCAATCCGGCATCACTTACTGCGGGGAGACGACGACAGACGTCCCGTCCTATCCCGTTTCCGACTATACACCCGTCTTCCAAGACGAGATGATCGCGACGATTGAAGACGTGCGCGCCGCCACCGTCACTGGTGGGTTATACGATTCAAGAACGGCCGACCGTTACGACGGCAGCCATGAACCGATTGACCGCAAGCCCGGGCATATCCCGAACGCCGTGCTCTGTCCCTATACCGAGGCCGTCACCGACTTAGGGACGCTTCAAGACTTCCACGATTTGAAAGAGCATTACGCCGACGTCCTCGATGTCCCGAATCCCATCTTTTATTGCGGGAGCGGGGTCACCGCCTGCGTCAACATTTTGGCGCTACACGCCCTCGGTAAAGACGATGTGCGTCTGTACCCCGGCTCTTACTCTGATTGGATTAGTTATCCAGAAAACAAGGTCCACCCGTAACGGGTGGATTTTTTTATTTGACGCTCGTCGGTTTAATGTTCCAAACGGCGTTCGCATATTCTGTGATCGTCCGGTCACTCGAGAAGATACCCGATTTGGCCGTATTGACGATCGAACTCTCGGCCCAGCGTGCCTTGTCGGCGAATACTTCATCGACACGACGCTGTGCCTGCATGTATGACGCGAAATCTTTCAAGACGAGGAAGTCGTCATTATAGACGAGAAGCGAATCGAAAATCGCTTGGAATTGGTATTCTCCAACCTTGTCGAATGTCCCGTTGACGAGTCCGTCGACGACGTTGCGCACGTCCGTGTTCGCATGATAGATGTCGGCCGCATGGTAACCGCCGAACTTCTTATAGTTCATGACTTCTTGCGGTGTCAATCCGAAGATGAAGATGTGGTCGTCGCCGACCGCGTCGCGAATCTCGATATTGGCGCCGTCGAGCGTCCCGATTGTGAGCGCCCCGTTCATCATGAACTTCATGTTGCCGGTACCTGACGCCTCGTAGCTCGCTGTCGAGATTTGCTCACTCAAGTCCGAACCTGGGAAGATGCGCTCGGCCATCGAGACGCGATAGTTCTCAAGAAAAACGATTTTGATGAAGCGGCTCGCCCGTTTGTCATTGTTGATCATCGACGCAAGGGCGTTGATATAGCGAATGACTTCTTTGGCATAATAATACCCTGGTGCCGCCTTCGCCCCGAAGATGAACGTACGTGGGACCATCGTGAAAGTCGGATCGGCTTGAATCTTTTGATAGAGCGCGTGAATGTGCATCGCGTTCATCAATTGACGTTTATAGGCGTGCAGTCGCTTGACTTGGACATCGAAAATCGAGTCCGGGTCGACGGCGATGCCCGTCTCGGCTTGGATATAACTTGCCAAATCCAGTTTGTTCTGTTGTTTCACGTTCATGACCTGTTCTTGGAAGCTCGCATCTTTCGAGACACCCATCAACTTCTCGAGATCGTTCGGATGTTCAATCCATGATGGACCAATTGCATCCGTAATCAAATTCGAGAGGCGTGGATTCGACTTGAGGAGCCAGCGTCGATGCGTGATGCCGTTCGTCTTGTTGTTGAACCGGAGCGGGAACATCTCGTACAAATGACGCATTTCGCGTTGCTTCAAGATGTCCGTATGAATCCGGGCCACCCCGTTCGTCGAGTGCGAACCGACGACGGCAAGGTTTGCCATGTTGATGTGTTCGTTCGATACGATTGCAATCTCGCCCATATGTGGCTCGAGATGCGGATAGTTGACGAGGACGTCTTTACAGAAACGGCGATTGATTTCCGTGATGATTTGATAAATGCGTGGCAATAACCGTTCATACATCTCGACCGGCCACTTCTCGAGCGCCTCGGCGAGGAGTGTGTGGTTCGTGAACGACATGACGCTCTTCGTCACACGCCACGCTTCGTCCCAGCCGTAACCATGATCGTCCATCAAGATCCGCATGAGTTCAGGAATGGCCACGACCGGATGCGTGTCGTTAATATGGACCGCATAATGGTCGCCTAAGTGCTTCAAGGATTTATTATGACGTAAATAAGACGCGATCATCGACTGGACGCCCGCCGAGACGAAGAAGTATTGCTGCTTCAAACGAAGCACTTTTCCTTCGTACGTCGTGTCGTCCGGATACAGGAATTCAGAAATGGTCGCAATCGACTGCTTATACTTCAACAAATCTTTATACGACCCTTTCGTCCGTTCCATATACTCCTCATCATCAAACGGCGACTCGGCGTTCCAAAGTCGGAGCGTGTTGACGACGTCGTTTTTGTACCCGATGATTGGCATATCGTAAGGGACGGCCCTTACGACTTCGTCCGGATGGTGGACGACCCGGAGCCGGTCACCGATTTGACGCATCTCAATCCAGCCGCCGAAATTGACGTCGATGGCGCGATCCGCTCGGCGTGTTTCCCACATGTTCCCGTCACGAAGCCAGTTGTCTGGCAACTCGACTTGATAGCCGTCAACGATTTTTTGTTTGAACAAGCCGTAACGGTAGCGAATTCCGTTCCCGTGTCCTGGGAGACTGAGCGCTGCGAGCGAGTCAAGGAAGCAGGCGGCTAGGCGGCCGAGACCGCCGTTACCGAGACCTGGTTCCGGCTCATATTCGGTAATATCGGTGAAATTGAATCCGAGCTCATCGAGTCCCTCTTGCACGACTTCGAGGACGTCCATACTGAGTAAATTGTTGTACAGAAAACGACCGAGCAAAAATTCAAGTGAGAAATAAATGACTTGTTTACTTTGTTTTTCTTCATGCTTGTCGCGGGTGTTGATCCATTTCGGAATTGCCTGCTCGCGCACCATCGTGGCCAACGTTTGATACACTTCCTGCTCGGTCCCTTCATCAAACGACTTCCCGTTTAATGCGACAAATCTCTCTTGGAATGAAGTGACGAAGCTCTGTTTGTCTGTAAACATATGTGTGTAAAACTCCTTCCGGTCATGCAAATAGGTGATACAACTCACGGTATTGCTTCGCAGATTGTTTCCAACTAAAGTCCGCGGTCATCGCTTGGTGGACGAGCGCGTTCCACGTGTTGTCCTCGTAGAAGACGCGAATCGATTTCTCGATCGTCGCGAGCATCTCGTGAGCGTTATAGTTCAAGAAACCAAAACCTGTGCCTTCTTGTGTGTATTCGTTATACGGTTTGACTGTATCGCGCAGTCCACCCGTTTCGCGTACGATTGGAAGCGTCCCGTAACGCATCGAGATGAGTTGGCTGAGACCGCACGGCTCGAAGCGGGATGGCATGAGGAATGCGTCCGATCCGGCATAAATCAAGTGGGCGAGTTCGATATCGAAACCGATATATGACCCGACCTTGCCAGGGTGTGACGCCGTCATATGATGGACGATGCCTTCATACTCCGGTTGGCCCGATCCGAGGAACACGAACTGACAGTCCAAGTTCCCGAGCTCCTCACTCACCGCTTCAATCAAATCAAGACCTTTTTGTTCGACGAGTCGACTGACGAAGCCGATCAACATGACATCGTCACGTACCTCGAGGCCGAACCGTTCTTGGAGCACACGCTTGTTGGCGAGCTTCCCTTCTTTGACCGTATCGAGATTGTACGTCTGGGCGATGCGCTTGTCCGTGCTCGGGTCATTCGTCGCCAAATCGAGGCCGTTCAAAATCCCTCGGACGTCGACAGACCGATAACGGAGTGTCGCGTCGAGCCCTTCCCCGTAGTACGGTTCCATGATTTCGTCACGATACGACGGACTGACCGTCGTGATTTGGTCTGAATGGACGATGCCCGCCTTCATGTAGTTGACGAGACCGTTATGTTGAATTCCTTCCGCCGTGAAGTGTTCCGGACCGAACTGTAACAGCTCGCCGAGGACCGCTTCCGGGAAGATGCCTTGGTATTGCAGGTTATGGATGGTAAAGACGGTACGAATGCGTTGATACGCCTCGATATGTTGATAATGGATCCGCAAGAAGGCTGGGACGACACCGGTCTGCCAATCATGACAGTGGAGCACGTCAGGCACGTCTTCCGCTTCGAGCTTCCCGATCATCTCGAGCACGGCACGAGAGAAGAATGCGAAGCGCTCGGCATCATCGTAATGGCCATAGAGCACGCCTTCCCGTTTAAAGTAATATTCGTTGTCGATGAAGTAATACGTGATTCCATCGCGTTCAAGCTTGAGGACGGCACCGAACTGCTTGCGCCAGCCGACCGGAACGATCAGATCGAACATGTATTCCATTTCATCTACGTACTCTTGAGCAATCGTGCCATACTTCGGCATGATGACACTCACTTCTTCACCAAGGCTAGACACCGCTTGAGGGAGCGAGCCGATGACATCGGCAAGCCCCCCCGTTTTCATGAACGGTGCTGCTTCTGAAGCGACATACCATATTTTCATAATATCCCCCTTACACCGTTGTCCGTTTTCCGATTACGATCGGTTCATCGACCGTACCACGAATGACTTGCCCTCGTTTGACGACCACTTCTTTATCTAAAATGGCGTTCTCGACGACAGCCCCTTCTTCGATGATCGATTTGGATAGAATGATTGAGTTTTTAACGCGGGCGTGTTCGCTGACGACGACACCGCGGAAGAGAATGCTGTTTTGAACTTCACCGCTGATTTTACAGCCGTTCGCGACGAGCGCCTCATTCACCTTCGACCCGTTCAAATAGCGTGTCGGTGGCTCATGTTTAATCTTCGTATAAATGTGTGGGAAGTCGTAAATGATTCCCTCATGACGAAGTAAGCGCATACTCTCATTATAGTATGAAAGCACAGAGTGAATCACCTGCATTTTGCCAGTATAGTGATACCCGTGAACGTGGAGACGGTGAAGCTGCGGACGGATGACACCGTCGAGCAAGTCATACTCGCCTCTTGACGTCGCTTCATCGACGAGACGAAGGAACAGGTTTTTCGACATGACGATCGTCTCCGTATACGTATACTCATCGCTCGGGCTGTATCCGCGCTCACCGATGCCGACGACGCGATCGTTCTCGCCGAGACGGATCGGGCGGCAATAGCCACACTTCTGTTCATGGCCTGTATAGGCGAGCGTGATGTCCGCCCCCATCGATTTGTGATGCTCGAGCATGTCTTGGAAATCGATTGTCGTCAACACGTTCGAACCTGTGATGACCACATACGGTTGCTTGCTACGCACAAAATGTTCGCGGTGCATCGAGAAGTTGGCCAAATCGCCGAGGTAGGCTTCTCCGTCAGGTTTGAGTGCCGGCGGGAAGATGTGCAGGCCGCCTTGTGAGCGGTCCAAATCCCATTCTTTCCCTGATCCCAAGTGGTCCATGAGTGAGCGGTATTTATCAAGTGTGAAAATACCAACTTGGTTGATGCCTTGAGTGATCATGTTCGTCAATGTAAAGTCAATTAGGCGATAACGCCCTGAGAACGGGACAGCCGCTAAATTGCGGTGCCCCGTGAATTCAGGAAATAAACCCTCTTCAGTTCCTAAGTTGATGATTCCTAACAAATCATTCGTCAACAGTAACGCCTCCTTGCGTCGGTCTTTTTTTAAATCAAACACGTTGTTTGAAGACTGTGCCGCTCTCGATATTTTCATGTGGTTCAATGACAACGATCTCACCACCCGGCTCGCCAACTGTCGCCCCGTCTTGAATGACGGCACAGCTCGCGACGATCGCTCGATGAATCGTTACATCTTTTCCAATCCGTGCTCCCGGCATGATGACCGAGTCTTTGACGAGCGAGCCTTCACCGACACGTACATCGTAGAACAAGACCGAATGTTGGACCTCGCCTTCGATTTGGCAGCCTTCGTTAATGACCGACTGTTCGACACACGCATCTTTCCCGATGAATTGCGGTGTTTGGTTCGGGTTGACCGAATAGATTTTCCAGTTCGGATCGTAAAGGTCGAACGGTGGATCTTCTTCGAGCAAGTCCATGTTGGCTTCCCAAAGCGATTGAATTGTTCCAACGTCTTTCCAGTAGCCTTTGAATTTATAAGCGAACACGTCTAAGCCGTCGAGAAGCGTGTTCGGAATGATGTTTTTCCCGAAGTCGAAACTTGATGTCTCGTCTTCCGCGTCTTGAATCAAATGCTCCCGAAGTACTTTCCAGTTGAAGATGTAAATCCCCATCGAGGCCAAGTTGCTCTTCGGCTTCTCTGGCTTCTCGTCGAACTCATTGATGCGAAGATCGTCGCTCGTATTCAAAATCCCAAAGCGTGGCGCCTCGTCCCATGGAACTTCCATGACTGAGATTGTGACATCGGCTTGTTTCTCTTTATGGAAATCGAGCATCTTCTCATAGTCCATCTTGTAAATGTGGTCCCCCGATAGGATCAACACGTACTCCGGATCGTAGTCGTCGATATAGCTCAAGTTCCGATAAATCGCATTGGCCGTACCTTCGTACCAGTTTTTTCCCGACTGAGCTTGGTATGGTGGTAAGATGGCCAAGCCTCCATTGCGGCGGTCCAAATCCCAGGCTGACCCGATGCCTAGGTAACGGTTCAATTCCAGTGGCTCATATTGTGTTAACACGCCCACCGTCGTGATTCCCGAATTGGTACAGTTCGATAATGGAAAATCGATGATCCGGTACTTCCCTCCAAAGTTGACAGCAGGTTTTGCCGTCTTCCGTGTGAGAGGCCCGAGTCGTTTCCCTTCTCCTCCTGCGAGGAGCATCGCAACCATTTCTTGCTTCATAGTACAGCCTCCTAAATTCATAATATAAACATCTATTACCCTCTTTCTCTACTTCCTAATGTATTCCTGCCCAAATTATTATATGATAACGTTTACATTTTGAATTTTTTTGAAAGATTGACGATATAATGTATGAAGAGAGAGGTGAGACGATGCGAGCGTGGATTGGGACACTATTTTTTGCTGGACTGTTAGCCGTCGGCGGGACGATCAGCGGAGCGTTAAAAGAAGAAATTGAGCAAGCGAAACAGATTATGACGTGGGGTGAAAAGACGGTCAACGCTACCCCGCTCGCGTCGAAACATGCCGTCACGTTGACGTACAAAGGCGGGACGGAACGGCTCTATTTGAACGGTCGACGCGATGACGTCTCTGTCGCGCGCTTTCCGGCCCACCTCCGTGAAGCCATCATGACCATCGAAGACCGCAAGTTTAACGCCCATCCGGGATATGACCTCGGTGGTATCGCTCGGGCTTTCATCAATAACGCCAATGAATCCTCGCGCCAAGGCGGCAGCACCATCACCCAACAGCTCGCCCGGAACGTCTATTTGACGCACGAGCGGACATATGAGCGCAAAGTGAAGGAATTATTGCTCGCCCGGGCGCTTGAAAAACAATATAGTAAAAAAGAAATTATGACAGCATACAGCAATGTCATCTTCTTCGGACATAACGTTTACGGGATTCAAGCAGCAGCCGAGACGTATTTCGCCCGCCCGCTCGAAGATTTGAACTGGAATCAAATCGCTTTCCTGTTAACCATCCCGAACAATCCATCTTTATATGATCCGCTCGATCCGTCAGAATCGTTCTATGAGCGCAAAGATCGAATCCTCACCCAGCTCCGTGATGCCGGCGTCATATCGAGACAAGCGTATGAAACGCATCATGGGGTGAAGCTGACGGCGACGTACCGTCAACACGTCGTCCGTTATCCCGATTATATGGATACGGTCATGAAAGAGGCGATTCGACTCGTCCGCTCACGTTATGATCTCGATGAAGAAGCAGCCAGAGACTACTTGGCGACCAATCAAGCGACAATCGAGACGCATCTGTCCGTCGCCCGGCAACAACAGGCGAAACAAGTCATGACAAAACTGCCGAACGGTTTGAACGGCGGCTACGCCGAGCTGACGCCGAACGGACGCATCATCGCCCTCGTCGATTCAGAGATGACCCAATCGGGTGAATTCAATCGGGCCACGCAAGCGTTCCGCCAACCTGGGTCAGCCATCAAACCTGTCCTCGTGTTCGCGCCCTATATAGAAGAGACCGGAGCGAAACTCGATACCATCCTCGACGGTCGGCCAGTCTGTTACGGGACGTATTGTCCGACGAACAGCGGAAATCGTATCCTCGGTGATGTATCGTTCCGCGATACGGTCGCGTATTCCTACAACACGCCGGCGCTCGCCGCCTTCACCGCGATCGATCAAGAGGCAGCGTATACGACGGCGGACATGATGTTCAGCCAGTGGGACGCTAAGAGCGATAACAGTCTCGCCAGCGCACTCGGCGGTTTGACCCAAGGCGTGTCGCCCAAAGAGCTTGCCGCCGCCTATACCCCGTTTCTCAACCAAGGCGTGTACGTGTCCGGCCAGACGATTAAACAGATTCGCTTCGAGTCGGGCGCAGCTACGATCACGCCAAGCATGACGAAGCAAGCTGTCTGGTCGAAAGCGACCGTCGCGACGATGCGGGAGGCGTTGTCCGCTGTCACCACTTACGGGACGGGACGTTACGCCAACCAAATCAAAGGGCCTTATATCGGCGGGAAGACCGGTACGACGAACTCGCATAAAGACATGTGGTACGTCGGTTTGACCGATGAGTCAATCACGGCCATCTGGCTCGGCGCCGACACGCCGCGGCCGTTCCCGGAGCTCGCCAACCGGGCCTATCCTGCTATCGTTTGGACGGAAGCACATCGCTAAAAAGCCAGGGACATCGTTGTCCCTGGCTTTTTATGGTCGTCGATACGTCTGGCACGTGTAGTCCCCCCATGCCTCGAACAGTTCATGTTGTTGAATCAGTTTCCATGGATTGAACAGCGTCTGCCCGTTCTTGTTGAAGAAGAGTCCGGCGCCGATGCAGTATGTCGCGTGTTGGACACGCCCTGCCTCATCAACGAACGTGAGCACATCCCCTCGTTCGGTCAGTTCCGACTCGGTTCTCATGTAACCAGCCTGACCGAGCGTCTGGAGGAATGTGCCAGGATGGACCCATTGCGTCGCCATCCACTCCGCACCTGTCACCGCGAACAGCGTGGCCGCGAGGCAATTGCTGCCTGACGTGACCGGGAAGGTGTTAGCAAGGCGTCGCACATGGTCAGGGCAAGTATCGGGAATAGAACTCGCCGTCCACTCGTCCCAAGCTTTGGCGTACTCGAACGTCAGTTGACGACGCATCTCGTCTGGCATCACCTGAAAGGCTGACTGATGTAAGATGAGATACGGCACATCGTCTACCGTCACAATCGAAGTCGCCAACGAATCGATTTCCATGTCAGTCGCCGGGAAAACGAGCCCCCGTCCGACCGTGACTTGATAGGCAAGCAACTCGCGTCTCACTTCTGGCAATAATGTCGCGACCCACCCCGGCGGCGCATGCAAGACGACAACAGCCTCGCGGTCGATGGTCCAATACGTATAGGCGTTGGCCATGCGGATGTCCCGATAAGACGGATGCACGTCGAATTCTGCCCGTGGGATCATCAAGACGTTCGCATCCGCACCGAGTCGCGTCACGAGTCTCGCATCCGCCATGAATAAGTCCATCGGTGGCACCATCGAACCCATCCATGCCTGGACGACTTCTTCGGTCGGAATGAGGGGAATCGTCGCATTCACCGTCATAGGATGATGTCCCCGACCGAGTTAAACAAGCGTAGCATCGCCCAAGCGAGGCCGCTCAACAGGATGGCCCACATCATCGCTTGAATCAAGAGCAGACCGATTGCCCGAAACGTCGACATCAACTGACTGACTTGCCATATGTAATAGAACAAATAGAGGACGAATGTGCCGAGCAATACCGCGATGACGGCAAGGAGCGAGTTCAGGAACAAGAAGCTGATTCCCGACCCGACCAGAAAAATCGTCGCCCCTGGCTTGAGACGATGGAGCGAGCTGCCGTTCGTCTCACGCGCGAAGAAGGCGAATCCGAGTTGATTGAACGTGTCGGCCACGAGCTTGAAGGCGCTGAACAGCATGAAGTAAATGGTAAAGAACACGACGAGCACGAGCACTTTTGACTCCTGTACGGACAACAGGGCGATAATCTCGCTGTAGACACCGACACGGGTCAGCCATTGAATCACATACTCGCTCGTGGCGATCGCAAGCGACATCGAGAACAGAATAATCCCAATCAACGGGGCATAGCTTAACAAGTACACGTTTGTTTTCATATCGGCTCCAATTTCACAAGAATTTCTCATATTCAGTGCAAATCTATTATCAAGTATATTATAATATTCGTAGTCACGGAGAACAAAAGGGGGATTTTCAGATGGGTTTGTTACTAATGGTCGGAATCAGCGTCGTCTTCCTCTCAGCTATCTTTACAGCTGGATACAACAGAAAACCTGAAGGTAATCAATAAGAGCCGAGATTCTCACGAATCCGGCTCTTTTTTATTTCAACCCAGCATATCCTTGTTGGCGGAGCGCCTCATAGACGATAATCGCCGCCGTGTTCGAGACGTTGAGCGATCGCACGAGGTTCGATTGCGGCAAGCGGATGCAACGGTCGAGGTTATTCTCGATCACTTCCATCGGCAACCCTTTCGTCTCGCGACCGAAGACGAAGAAATAGTCTTTGTCGACCGCAGACACGTCGAGGTCACTCGGGTACTGTTCCCCGTACTTGGTAATGTAAAAGAACTCTCCGTCCGGGTGCTTGGCCCACAGTTCGTCAAGCGAATCGTGATACCGCACATCGACGAACTGCCAATAATCGAGCCCGGCTCGTTTGAGCATTTTATCGTCTGTCGAAAAACCTAACGGACGAATCAAATGAAGCACCGAATTCGTCGCGGCACATGTGCGCGAGACGTTACCTGTATTCGCCGGGATTTCTGGTTGGAACATTACTACATGGATTGCCATAATCTACTCCTCACTTCACTTGTTCGAGATCAAGTAATCGTTGTTTTTGATGAATACCGCCACCGAAACCGGTCAGTTGTCCTCCGCTACCGATGACGCGGTGGCACGGGAAAATGACGGGCAACGGATTCCGGTTCAGTGCCTGGCCGACCGCACGAACCGCTTTTGGTCGTCCGATTTGTTCGGCGATTTGTTTGTACGTCCGCGTCTCTCCGAACGGGATCGTTAAGAGCGCATCCCATACTTCTTGCTGAAAGACGGTCCCGTTCATCTCGATCCACTCGCGGTCAGACGGTTGAAGCCCGTCTTGTTCGACACGTTCAATCAGTTCGGTCAGCCAAGCTGGTGCCGAACCATCATCCGCTTCCGTCTCCGCAAAGTCTAACGCACATAGCTTTCCATTGGCGTTCAATTCATAGCCTAACGTTCCCCATTTAGATGACACGGTCTTCATGACTCCACTCCTCTCGGAATAATCGAATCTCTTCATGTACGAGCTCCGACGTCTCCGTCGACTCAATCTGTTGATAAATCGTCTCGGCTTCGGCTCCGAGAATCGCCCCGATCGCCCAGACCGCTGTCGCCCGCATGTCTTCGCGCTCATCTTGTTGGATGAAGTCTTCGAGCACCGGCACGGCCGATGGTTCCCGATAATGGGCCAACGCTAGAATCGCATTTCGCTGAATCGGCTTTTTTCCGCGCCATGCGCCAGACAGATGGCCGAACTTCGCTTTGAACTCCCGATTGCTCAAGTTCAGTAACGGGACGAGCAACGGTTTGACGATTTCCGCTTCAGGAAGCAGTTCCTCATGATGGCGCCAATCCTTCTTCCGATTATACGGACAGACTTGTTGGCACGTGTCGCAACCGTAAAGCCGTCCACCGAGCTTCGAGCGGAACTCGCGTGGCATGAGCGTCTTCATTTGCGTCAAATAGGCGATGCAACGTTTTGCGTCGAGCACACCCGGTTCGATAAGCGCCGTCGTCGGACATGCCGTCATGCATTTCGTACATTCTCCGCACCCGTCCTCAATCATCTCATCCGGTGGTAAGTATGTGTCCAGGATCATCTCGCCTAGATAGAGGTACGACCCCTTCTCGGGCGAAATGATGGAACAGTTCTTGCCGCTGAAGCCGATTCCGGCCCGTTCGGCCACCGCCCGATCGACAAGCTCTCCCGTATCGACCATCGAGCGTGTCCGGACGCCCGGGACGAGCTGTTCAATATACGCCTGCAATTGTTCGAGTCTCGAGCCAACAGCGCGATGGTAGTCGAGCCCCCACGATGCCCGGGCGAACAAACCGCGGCGCTCATCGGCCACACTACGCGGCGCGTCCTTCAATTTGCTCGGATACAAGATGGCGATTGCAATAATCGACTGCGCTTCTTCAAGTAACAGCGTCGGTGTCGTCCGTTTGTCCAAGTCAGGCTCCTCGAACCCCGAAGCGAATCCCTTTTCTTGCTGCTTCACGAGACGTTGCTTCATGACGATGAACGGGTCGGCCGTCGTCACTTTCAACTCGTCAATCCCAATCGTCGTCGCGTACGCCACAATCTTCTGTTTAAGTGTTTCCGGGCTCATCCCGTTCATCGAATCACCTCTTTCATGCCTATTTTCGCATACAAAAAATCTCCCCGCCAGTCGGCAGAGAGATGATGAAGCGGGTGAAGAGAATCGAACTCTCGTCATCAGCTTGGAAGGCTGAGGTTTTACCATTAAACTACACCCGCATGGTTCATATGAGTCGGCTGTAAAAGCGACTACAATCAATATACATCTATACCTTTCGGAAGTCAACACTTTTAAAGAAATTTCTTTGATGGCTTATCAAGTCTATATGTTTATTGTCTGAGTACATCTAATTCCCTTATTTATCTTCTTTAAATCATATCTCAATATAAGATAGCTGTGGCGATATAAAAATATCCTGCCGACAAAGCCGGCAGGAATGTGCGTCACAACGATGACGTCTTCGGTTCCCGAAGCAAGTGCTTAATATCGCGGAACGTGACGAACGTCTTGTTCTGAGCATCGTAGAGTTTGTAGCGTAGCGACTTCAAACTCGACCATAGACCAATCGTCGTCGCTTTTTGGAGCGGCGGCGTCGACGTATGGGCTTGTTCAAGGTTGTAGTTCGGTACACGCGGGCTCAAGTGATGAACATGGTGGAAACCGATATTCCCGGTTACCCACTGCAACACTTTCGGCAACTCGTAATACGAGCTTCCTTCGATCGCAGCCTTCACGTAGTCCCACTCGCTCTCGTCCTCGAAATACGAGTCTTCGAACGTATGCTGTACGTAGAACAACCAGATTCCAAGGACACCGGCTGTGAACATTGTCGTGCCTTGAACAATCAAGAACGCTTTCCAACCGACGATCGCGATGACGAGCGCATAGAGAACGACGAGCGACAAGTTAATGAGGTATGTGTTATTCCGTTCTTTTTTACGCGCATCTTTCCGATTGAAACGGCTCGTGACAAGAATCAAGAACAACGGCCCGAGACCGAACATGACGAGCGGGTTACGGTATAGACGATATTGCAATCGAGTCCATCTCGATGCCTCGACGTATTCTTCAATCGTCATGACCCAAATGTCACCGACGCCACGTTTGTCCAAGTTACCACTCGAAGCATGGTGAATCGAATGCTCTCGTTTCCATTTCTCATATGGGAACAACGTTAGAATCCCCATAATCGTCCCGACGATAGCGTTCGCTTTTTTATTCTTGAAAAACGAACCGTGCGTACAGTCGTGGAAAATGATGAACATCCGGACAACAAAACCAGCTGCGACGATGGCGAGTGGAATGGTCAAGAAGACCGAGATTTGGAGCGCCTGATAGGCAAGAATCCAGGCGGCAAGAAACGGCAAGATTGTGTTGATCATCTGCCGGACGCTCTTCTTCACATCGGCCTTTTCAAACGGCGAGACATGCTTTCGGAGCTGGGCGATTTTTTCTTTACTCATGTACAACTTCCTCCTCAATTGCAAATAGCGATGACGACAACAAAAATGAAATATGAAACCAAATACAGTATGAGATTGACGAGCAACGTGACCGTCATTAGAATTTATACATCATAAAATATTATTACCAGGTAATTATATCACATCACAGATGGAAAAACGTTCATTCAAAATGAGTTATCAAATCATTTTTTTGTTTCTTTTATCTATTTTTCCATATTAATCCCTTATATGGGATTAATGGTATTTGAAGTATGTTAAAATCCAACTATGTACAGATAGGAGGCAATGATATTGTTCAAAAAACTGAAACAGGTATTTACCCCGAAGCGACTCATCATCACGACTAGCGTCCTCATCTTGCTCATTCCAGTCTTTTGGATCAGCTACACGTTTTATAAAAACTTAAGTCAAGGTGTCGAAAATGAGAATCTTGATGACAAATACGCAAAGCGCGTCAAAGAACTACAAATCGAAGTATCCAAGGAAGACCCATTAGACCGCAGAGGCAACTCCACCGCAAAGACTCGCGTTGAACTAGAGGTCTCTTTCAATGAAGAGAAACCAAATCGAACTGAATTGATCAAAAGCATGCACTTGATGACACATCAAAAAATATCAGCTCGTGCTAAATGGGGGGCGATTCCGATGACACCACAGAATATTCAACAATCGGCTGAATACTTGAATCTTCTAAAATCAAAATTCAAGATCGAAGATGACATATACGCCGAATTGAACATCATGCTCGAAAATTGGTCACAAGGCGACTTCTCCAAAGCCGACACGGAGCAAGATCGTTTGTTGCATTTCCTCCAAGCGAATAGAGGATTCTCAAACGGATTGGCGACTGAGAACGAAGAGGAACTCTTTATCCTGAACAATTTTGGACCCGATTACTTACATACTTTGGACGAAGCGACTTACACGTCATATGAAGAATCATCTCCGTGATGGTTCTTTTTTTCATTAATCCTAAATAGCTCTAACCGAGGTTAGAGCTTACCAAATCTTTGCTCAAGATTTTCTTCCGTTTCTGGTGATAGCAACCAGTTGAACCAACGTCCATGCCCATCCGTTTCAGCGAGCACGTACTCACTCTTCCTGCCATCGATAATAAGATCGAGGTGGAGCAACTTGTCTTGGACATTATTATAGATGTGACAGACGTCCCGGTACTCCCCGATACAGTCGACTTGACGCAAAAGCTCATACTTGGTTTCAAGTGGCATTTGATTCGCCACGTGTGTATGGAAGATACAGACGATGCTATCCGTTTCAATCGAATCGACTCGTGTTTTTAATAATTGAACTCCATCCCCTTGAATCAACTCCAATGGTTGTGATCCGATCAACGCACTCGCCTGTTCAAATAGCTCGAGACGAGTTGTATGTTCCGGCCATATAAGCGAATTCAACCATAATTTTTCATCGCCATCGGTCAAATCGACGATATTCAAATCAAACCCGATTCGTTCCCGGACTGGAGGAAGCGGTAGATTCAGTCGAGGTCTTCCTTCGCCAATCACCTCCGCTGAAATCTCGAGGGATGACGTGACGTTCCCGGCCAGTTCGCTGTCGTCATATCGATAGCTGTACTGATCCCATAAGAGCTGTAGACCGGCGCTCGTACCAATCTCCACTAAAGACAACGGTTGCTTTGAGTATCTAGAAATCATACCGAACACTGGATATAAATACGCACACCGTCTCACTTCGTTCGTTTGAACGAGCCTAGTCTGTAAGAGAGCAACCAACTCAGTTTCATAAGTTGTGCAAAATTGCTGAAAACTCGGAAATAGTCCTTCATCTACCTCTTTCGCTTCAATGGCCACGCTTGGATAATAGTCGCCTAATGGATGCTGGTGCCCACTCAAGAGCAGATAATGGACTGCTCCAAACAACAGGTTCGGAATAGGCTGTCCTGGATTGGCTTGCTCACATAATGTGAGAATCGACACGTCTGTCGCTATCTCGTTCGACAATGATTCATAAAGAACACTCGAACCTCTACACTCGTTTGCAGCAAATCTCATAAAAGCTTGAGCGATTTGATCTGTCGGCAATGTACTTCCCCCTTCGTCCCCTTGCACAATCGTACACTCCTTGCTTATTCCTTACGCATCGCTCACTTCCCTTTATTTTTAAACTTTCACATACAAAAAAAAGACCCTAGCCTCAGCTAGGATCTACGGATACCGGTGGTCGGAGTCGAACCGACACTCCAGAGGAACACGATTTTGAGTCGTGCGCGTCTACCAATTCCGCCACACCGGCATATTATGTTGGAGGCGCCAGTCGGAATCGAACCGACGATAGAGGAGTTGCAGTCCTCTGCCTTACCACTTGGCTATGGCGCCAAATTTAATGGAGCGGAAGACGGGATTCGAACCCGCGACCCCGACCTTGGCAAGGTCGTATTCTACCACTGAACTACTTCCGCATAATGGCTGGGCTGGAAGGGATCGAACCTACGCATGTCGGAATCAAAATCCGATGCCTTACCACTTGGCTACAGCCCAATAAAATGGGGCGACTGAAGGGAATTGAACCCTCGAATGCCGGAATCACAATCCGGTGCGTTAACCACTTCGCCACAATCGCCATAATTATATTAGAAAGCAGGGGCAGCAGGAATCGAACCCGCGCTGACGGTTTTGGAGACCGTAGTTCTACCGCTAAACTATGCCCCTAGGTGGTGGGGGGGGGCGGATTCGAACCGCCGAACCCGAGGGAGCGGATTTACAGTCCGCCGCGTTTAGCCACTTCGCTACCCCCCCACATGGTGGCTTTGGACGGAATCGAACCGCCGACACAAGGATTTTCAGTCCTTTGCTCTACCAACTGAGCTACAAAGCCATGTATGTAGTAATTTAATTGAAAAAATGGCGGTCCTGACGGGATTCGAACCCGCGATCTCCTGCGTGACAGGCAGGCATGTTAACCGCTACACCACAGGACCACACTAATTGCGGGGGCTGGATTTGAACCAACGACCTTCGGGTTATGAGCCCGACGAGCTACCAGACTGCTCCACCCCGCGACGATATAAAATTTAAATGGTGACCCGTACGGGATTCGAACCCGTGTTACCGCCGTGAAAGGGCGGTGTCTTAACCGCTTGACCAACGGGCCATACTATTGATTGAAAAACTGGCGGAGAGCAAGGGATTCGAACCCTTGAGACGGTTTTGCCGCCTACACGAATTCCAATCGTGCTCCTTCGGCCACTCGGACAGCTCTCCAAAAAGAGAAAAGTGGCTCCGCAAGTAGGATTTGAACCTACGACCTACCGGTTAACAGCCGGTTGCTCTACCACTGAGCTATTGCGGAACGATCTTGCCTGG
>NZ_JACSLS010000007.1:0-118539 GCF_018618235.1 Exiguobacterium sp. s26
GAATAGGTTCATTATATCGATTCGATCGCACGCAAAAAACCCTGAATGAGCACTTTTTATCAAGTGTCTATCATTCAGGGTTCAGTTCACTTCTTCAAGAAAGTCATTTTCTCAATAAAAAACGACATCAAGAGAAAAGGAATGGAAAATCCCAGAACGTAAAACAGCATATAGAGTAAGCCACTGTCCGGATCCGCTACTCCGAGTGCAATAACTCCTGCAAGTATGGGACCGGTACACGGGGTCCATCCAGCTGCAAAACCAATGCCGATCAGAACAGAACCCGCGTATCCGGAGGGCCTTTTCTGGAACTGTAATTTCTTATCCGACAGCAGGAAGTCGAATTTCAGAATACCGGTTAGGACCAAGCCAAAAAACACCATCAAAATAGCGCCCAATTGACGTAGAAGAACTTGATATTCCAAGAAGAAGTTTCCGATAAGCGAAGTCGACAAGCCCAACGCTAAAAAAATGATGGAGAAACCTATCAAAAATAGAACCGTATGAATCAAAGCCGTGCTCCTCATCATTCCCTTGCCCGTCTTTAACTCATTGACTGAAACTCCAGTAAGGTAGGATAAAAAAGCCGGATACAAAGGAAGGGAGCATGGAGAGATAAATGATAAAAGCCCTGCGCCAAACGCAAGATACAAACTAATTTCCGCCACTTGTACACCTCCTATTACAGTAAGTTGAATCCTCTTCTTTATCATTTTTGTATCCCTTAAGGAATCAAATGAAATTTTCTATATAAGACTCGGGGAATTTCAAGGTATGTAAAATTAAATACAGCCCCTCTCTTAACTTCTACTTCCCCGTGCTTGCTTAACCGTTCCAGAAGACGTCAACCAATCCAGTTTACCGATTAATTCTTGATTTTCTGTGCAGTTTCTTCTATTCCGGTTCAGGTGAAGTCCCGGAAGATTTGCAGGAAGCCGAAAATCCAACCTTTGAAGTTGGAAGCCAGGCGATTATTGAAACCGATCATATGGAAGGCATGAAAGGTGCTGAAGCCACAATTGTCGGGGCTTATGATACAACCGCCTATGCAGTGACCTATACGCCGACGGACGGAGGCGAGCCGGTTGAAAATCACAAATGGGTGATTCACGCAGAATTGGAAAATCCAGGTGATGAACCATTGGAAACGGGCGATGAAGCGGCCATTGCCGCTGACCATATGGAGGGAATGGACGGCGCAACGGCTACGGTTGATTCTACCGAAGAAACGACCGTCTATATGGTTGATTTCGTCCCGACCACCGGAGGCGAGGAAGTCACCAATCATAAATGGGTGACTGAAAGCGAACTGTCACCCGAATAAAAGCGCCAAAACCCGGGATCTTGTCAACAAGATCCCGGGTTTTTATCTGTAATGGTTCATAAAGGATTCGATTTCGTTTGTATTACAAAAACATTAAGTTTTAGTAGTTAGGCTTCCCGTATAAATTCTGCACATTTTTTCAACATTTTTATAATAGAATAAATCAAATTTAAATAGTTTTAGAGAGGTCACCAAATCTATGAAAACAAATCAGCTTTTGAACGAATCCGGTCTGATCTCCCGATTAGATTCCAGAATATTAGAATTAGACATCAAGGGGATTGCCGATAACTCAAGCGATGTGGCAAAAGGTTTTGTGTTTGTTGCTATTAAAGGATTTGAAATTGATGGTCACGGGTTTATTGACCAGGCAATTGAAAAAGGGGCAGCCCTTGTCATCGGAGAACAAGGAATTACCCGGTTAGGTGTCCCTTATTTACAGGTGGAAAATAGCCGGAAAGCGCTTGGCATCCTGGCCAGGAATTTTTATGGCCGTCCATCTGACCAGAAAATAATGATTGGAATTACGGGCACCAACGGAAAAACGACGACGAGCTATATGCTCCAGCACTTTCTGGAAAGCAACGGTATGAGTTGTTCTGTCATCGGTACCAACCAAAATATTATCAATGGCGAAAAAATGAAAAGCTCGAACACCACACCAAATTCACTCGCTCTCCATAAACTGTTGACCCTCAGTCAGGATGAGGTCGTCATTATGGAAGTTTCTTCTCATGGACTGGCCCAGTATCGGTTAGAAGGCATTGAATTTGATTACGGCTTGTTCCTCAATCTTCACCATGAACACCTGGATTATCACAGTTCCATGGAAGAATATTTTCAGGCGAAGCTTACAATGTTCAATCAGATGAAAGAACATGGGATTGCTGTAGTGAATACAGATAATGAGTGGGGACGAAAGCTCTGTGGAATCCTGCAAACAAAGGGAAAACCGATTTATGCAATTGGCACATCCACTGAATGCAACCTGCGTGTTGCAAAATTTCATTCACTGTCCTCCACTATGCGGGTGATTGAAAGTAACGAAACGTATCAAATGGTCGCTGCCATGACCGGAATGCACAATATGTATAACACCTTAATGGCCTACGGAACATCATTGTTGCTGGGTATCCCCAAAGAAAAGCTCTTAAACTCCATTCACCATTTCAAGGGAGTCGATGGACGCTTTGAGGTCACGAAACTGGCCAAGGGCTCGATCGTTATTGTGGATTATGCCCATACTCCGGATGCCATCTCTTACTGCCTGGAAACTGCAAAATCACAAGGGGCCCAACGAATAACCCATATTTTCGGCTTTCGTGGAAATCGAGATGCCAGCAAGAGAAAGCACATGCTATCCATATCTGCTGAAATGAGTGACCGCTACATTTTAACGTTGGACGACCTGAACAATGTTTCTCCAGGAGATATGCTGGAAGTTTTAAACCAACTAAATGAAACATACGGCAACTCAAAAGGCAGCATCGTTCCAGACCGTACACTCGCCATTCAGCAAGCAATCCATGAAAGCAAGGAAGGCGACTGGATTGTGATTACCGGTAAAGGACACGAGAAATACCAGCAAACCTTTCATTTACCGACTGATTCGGACCGGGAAACCGTCAATTATATAATAAAGCAGAACTAAAATAATCACTCAGGAGGGAGTAGTTATGAAAAAACTAAGTGTTGTTTCAACCATTTTAATCATGATCAACACTTTAATCGTTTCGTCCGTTTTCAGTAAAACTGATGACCCTTCCCTGCCAAACGTATCCAGTGAAGCAGCTATTGTCATGGAAGCAACGACTGGAGAAATCCTCTATGAAAAAAATGCACAGTCGCAGATGTATCCTGCCAGCCTAACAAAAATTGCCACAGCCATTTATGCAATTGAAAACAGAAAATTAAATGATGTTGTAACCATCAGTAAAAAAGCACGCAATACGGAAGGCACCCGTGTTTATTTGGAAGAGGGAGAACAAGTGACTTTAGAAAAACTGTTGCTGGGCCTCTTAGTCAACTCTGGAAATGATGCCGGCGTCGCCATTGCTGAACACATCAGCGGCAGCGTTGAGTTATTTTCTGCTGATATGAATTTATATTTAGAAGATGTAATTGGCCTGCGGAATACGAACTTCGAAAATCCCCACGGTCTTTTTGATCCCGAGCATGTTACGACAGCCGAAGATTTAGCGAAGTTAACCCGATATGCGATGAAGAACGATGAATTCATGAAAATATTTGGAACAAAAGAACTGCCCTGGAACGGTGAATCCTGGGATACCACGCTTTATACCCACCACAAACTATTAAGGGAAAAACCTTATGAAGGCGTTACGGGTGGTAAAACCGGGTTTGTGCCAGAAGCAGGCGTCACGCTGGCCACGACAGCCAAAAGAGAAAACCTGAATTTAATTGTCGTCACCTTAAAAAGCGACACAGAGGCAGAAGCTTATGCTGACACTATTCAACTTTTGGATTTTGGATTTGAAAATTTTAAAACAGTGAGCATTCCGAAAGAAAGCAGCTTTTTTGCCGGTGATGTGGAATACATTACGCCAGGCGATTTCTTTTATACACACCAAACAGATGAGCAAGTGACAATCGCTGTAAAAGAAGATGGACTATTAAGGATTACTGATCAGGATGGCACTCTTTTGTCTTCTTATCAGTTTCCCGTTGTCAGTGCTTCTGAGACAAACCTTCCTTCTAATTCTGAAGACGTTCGCACATTTTTCCCACCTGGGATTTTAAGTTCAATCTATTTGTTCCTCCTCGTCGTTGGCTTTTCAGGATTAGTGTATTACCGAATTCGAAAAAAACGGATATAGAACGCACTTCTCTATCTTAAAATTTCATTCAACTGAACTTTTATATACCATCAATTTTTTAAACAGCGCAGGAGGCGGATTATACCATAAACACTCAGTTCCCCGTTTTAGAATTTCTGCTGCTTCTCATTTTCAACATAAGTATGGGTGCAGTTGGCTTTTTCCCAAGCTTTTTGCTCACGTCTCTCAATATCAGTTCTTTAGGGTTAACCATTGGCGTCATCCTTTCTTTGTCGGGGGAGATTTTTGGCGCTATCGTCGGATTTTACCTATATCGATATGGGTTTTCAAAAGTTAATCCAAAGTGGTTAAAGCGGCCGTTCTGGAGGTACATCCAGAGTTCTTCAATAAGCCGCGTCTTCTGGGCAATCATCTTGCTGCGCTTAATTCCTTTTGTCCCATCAGGTCTGGTAACAGCAGGGGCGGCCTTGACGCCCATTCCAGGTGGCTTATTCATTATTGCCAGCACCATCGGTAAAATTCCGGCCGTTTCTCTTGAAGTGGCTGTTGTTTATGGCCTTGTAGAATCCATACATCCCGGTTATCAGTACGGCTTATTTATTTTGATCTTTCTATCGTTTCTAGTGATCTGGGCAAAGAACAAAAGAAAAAATTCTTTGTAATTTTACCCCCTGTTTGAGAAAACTTCGATAAATTCATCCTCTTTTTCTGGCTCATCACCATAACTCGTGGTTGCTATTTTGACGACCGATCTCGAGGCGCAATCTTAAAAAGAATCGCTCGAGGTTTCGATAGCCATAGCCACGGCGTTTGATGAGCTTGATCTTGTTGTTCGTCCCTTCCATCTTCCCGTTCGACAGCCTTGACACGATTGTCTGGCGCATCGCTTGCTCCCGGACCCGGATTGCTTTCGCGATCTTCGCCAGGGGCCCGCACGGATGGAACTGATAACGGTCCAACCAGTCTGTGAGCCGCCGTTGCGACTGTATCTCGCACGTCGCCTTCAGCACATACCGGATATGCTGGAGCCCTTGATAGAGGTTCCGAATGAATGGATCTTCCTGCATACAGGAACGGGCGACCTCCCGGTCTTCCCCAGTCAGCGTTTCCGGGCGACGCGCGAGCGAACGATCGATCACGCGAACGTGGTGATGGCGTCTTGCCTCGTTCAAAAACGACGCCGTCGGCGAAGGGCGTCCGTGACGAACTGGACGAGGTGGAACCGGTCCAGCACATGTTCTGCCTCCGGGAAGACATGGTTGATGGCCTTCGCCATCGCCGGTGCAAAATCACTGACGACAGAACGGACATCCCCGGATACGCCTTGAAGTGCTGCCGAGATGGCTGCCACGTCCCGGCCCGGGACAATGGACAGAAGCTGGCCACTCTTGGCATCGAGGACAATCGTCGCATAGTGGTGCCCCTTTCTCGTGGCGAACTCGTCGACCAGGACATGCGTTGCACGCTCCATCGTCTCCACCGAAGCGTACTGATAGAACCAGCGCTCCACCGTCGTATAAGGGAGGCTGTACTCGCGTGCGACATCTGAGATTGTCAGTCCGTGGCAACGTTTTGCGATGCCTTTCCGGAACACCTCGGTGGAAGTGCTGACGAGCCCGAGACCGTAGTCATACACGAACGTCAAATCACAAGAGGTGCATCTTTGACGTGGGACATCCAGTTCGATCCAGAGTACACCGACGTTCCACGCATGACCGTGTCGAAAGCGACGCCGCTTTTTCGAATGCAGGATGGTCTTTCTCTGGCACAGCGGACAAGGGATGTCATGTCGATCCGGGATGACCGGAAAAACGTTTGGTTCTTCGTCTGAAGACATCTGAATCTGAAAAAGGTCTGGAAGTGGAAGAAGTAATTTGATAAACTGTTGGGACAAAGCGAAAACTCCAATCGTGGTTTGTCTAAGCAACAATTACGATACCGGGGTTTTCGCTTTTTTTCTATGTTCAATTCAAAATCTGATGGATTTTATGCGTCAACCACACCTTATGGTGATGAGCCTTTTTGTGACATACTGTTCAAAATCTACTTTGAACGGGGACGATTGCGATGAATACTTGGAAACACACTTTACTCTTACTAACTGGCGTCTGCATCTCGAACCTCGGCGCCTGGGTGTATTTCATCGCCCTCAACTTGATTGTTCTCGAGATGACGCAATCGCCGTTCGCCGTCTCGGTCCACTACATTCTGGTCCCGCTCGCGGCACTATGCGCGAACGTTTGGTCAGGCTCGGTCATCGACCGTACCGATACACGCCGCTTGATGATGTGGCTTGATGCGCTCCGCGCCGTCGTCGTCTTCAGTCTCGCTTTCATCGACTCACTCGCGCTCATCTACTTGCTCGTGTTTCTATTGAACATCGCGAGTTCCGTCTTCGAATCGGCCTCCCTCGTCTACATGACCAAGCTCGTCCCAAGCGGTGACCGTCAACGGTTCAACGCCATGAAAAATTTCGTCCAATCGGCCGGATTCATCTTAGGCCCGGCCATCGCGGGATTGTTGTTCATGATCGGTACACCCGCGCTCGCGATACAATTGAACGCGCTGGCGTTGCTCGTGTCTGTCGGAATCCTCTCCCTACTACCGAAGTTGTTCACGGCCCGCGACGAAGTCGAAGTGTTCAACCTGCGCATGATTCTCGATGATTGGAAAACGGTCGTCCGATTCGCATCGACCATGCGTTACGTGACACTCGTCTATGGCCTATTCTGCGTCATGACGATTTTCATGTCGAGGCTCGACTCGCTCGAGGCGTCGTTCGCGACGCAAGTGCTCAACTTTTCTGAGAGTCGCTACGGTTTTCTCGTCAGTGTTGCCGGAGCCGGGATTATCGCTGGTTCCATCATCAACGCGACGTTCAGTGCCCGGCTGACGTTACCGTTCCTAATCAGTTTCGGTGCCATCCTAACACCTGTCGGCTATCTCGTCTTCGCCTTCTCCGAGTCATTCGTGGTCGCAGCGGTCGGATTCTTCCTGCTCACGTTCGCCTTGTCGTTCGCGAACACCGGCTTCTTGTCGTTCTATCAAAACAATGTCCCGACCGACCTGATGGGCCGCTTCTCCGGGGTGATCAACGTAGCGGAGTCCGTCTTGATTATCGGGTTGACGTTCGGCATCGGTCTCCTCGCTGAATATGTCGGGATTCGCTCGACGTATGTCGCCTTTTCACTCGCTTTCTTGCTCGTCGGCTTGGTCACAGTACGGGTTGTACTAGAGCAATCAAGACAAGCTTTGTATACGTCAGCTCTACACGAGGAGGAAGCATCCTAATGCGGTTATAGTGTTGGCGAAACAACAGAAAGAGCCGATTGAGACCATCCTCTCAATCGGCTTATTGTATCGCTTGAGTCATCTGATCAATGTGTTCTTCTACCACAGCAACAATGACATCCGGACGATCTAATTGAATGGCATGCGATGCCTGTTCCGCAATCACCAGCTTGCTAGTCGTTGCGAGCATCGTTTGTTCACGAATGAGTTGATGCCACGTTGCTTCTAATAACCTTAACTCAGATTCAGGCAAACCGTTTAACATGCCTTGTGCGACTTCATAATCGGCGTCGCGTCCGATCACATATAACGGCATCGCATAGGCGATGGATCACTCGTCACTCCTCCTCGCCAGAGACAATCATCTTCCGATCCATGTGTTCGACTTTGAAGTGACGGGCGCGATGAAGCGAATCGATCGACACGTTGATTCACGATGGCCAGACCACCCTTGCCACATAACTGACGACACCACCGGCATCTGTGTCGGTGGTGTCGTTTACTTAATCCCGAAGAACGCACTCGCTCCGATTCGAAAAACGATCTCGTCGTTCCAGTCTAATGTTTTATAATGAAGGTGACGGACATCTTTGATTGGTTATTCCGCATATATAGCGGGTAATTGAAGAGGTGGCTCATCGTGAGCCGATTCAAGACAGATGGAGGGGTGAACATGAAGCAATGGACTAATGAATCGATTTATTTGTTCGGTCTCATCGCTTGTATGATTGTCGGTACGATGGCTTATATCGTCCTTTTGTCTGAAAGTAACACCGGTCTTCTCGGCTACTTGATTTTACCCACCATCATACTCTCTTCTCTCATCTTCGGGATGCGAGCTGGGCTGACTCTGTCTGTCACGCTCCTCCTCTTTTTATTCATCTATTTCCGATGGCTCGCGTCCATTTACGAAACAGGAAACGTTCAGTTTTTTAACGCCAGAGGCATCAGTTTTACGATTCTGCTTCTCGTCATGTCCATTCTGTCTGGTCTCGTTCATCAACTCGTGAACACCGTTCAACTGTCCCGGCACGAGTTAGAGGAACAAGCGCGACAATTGATTGCGGTCGATCCAGAGACGTGGCTTGATAATACCGAGCGATTTCGGATGGACTTGAGTGCGGAACGAGACCGTCTCATTCGCCACGGTGGCTCATTCTCAGTCTCGTTCATTCACTTGAATGACTTCGCTCGTTTCAAGGAACATTACGGACGAACTGAATATGAATGGTTCTTGAATTATTTCAGTGACGAGCTCCATATGGCAACAAGACGAACCGATCACAAGTATCGGATCGCAGTCGATACGTTCGCCATCATCTTCCCCTACACGTCACAAAAAGCCGCACAAGTCGTCCATGACCGGATTCGTCCGCTACTAGAACAGTATGAGCTTCAAAGCGGTAAACACGTGTCATTGACGTATGAGGATACGTTTTATGAGGTGAATCAAGAAAATTGTAACACGGTCGTTGATAAAATCGTTGCGAAGGCATCGTCGACTAGTTGAGAAATACCTGATAATAAAACCTTGAATGATCGACACTTAATAAAAGTGCGCATTCAAGGTTTTTGTGTCATCATATCGATTTTACCCCACATTTAGCCGTTTCGATTCTCCATCACGACTGCTGTCTGTAACGTCTATCCAAGCCCATTATACGCAAACTCAGAATTTCCATTTGGATACAGCATCAAGTCCTTCACAGAGTTAACCCAATTCAATTTCTTATCTAAATCGCTCTAGATGATACTCTATCTAGGTTGCCCGAAGAGCATTTTCATATGTATCGTTCGACCTTTTATCACTTCAGTTTATTATTGTTAATCGTTTCATCTCGTTACATTTCCGACTAAATGGAGAGGTTCCTTCCCTTGAATCGCCTCGATCACGCCTCCGGCAATCTCTTTATGCGTCAACCAGCGGCTCTCCCCCTTCACGACTTGAAAACCGAGTTGCACTTGGTGATAACGGACGTCTTCAGTGATCGTCAGCCCGTTTCTCACACCGCTCGAGTTGGCGCGACTACCGAGAACATGGAACACGTCCGTTCCCCCTCGTAGTGCTGACAACACACACGTTAAGGCGTCAGCTGCGTCCGAATGAACCCAGGCAACGACCAAGTCGAAATCTCCGTGATCCGCAATCGAACTTCGCAGCGCTTCCTTGAGACGCAAGTCGTCCCGATAGTCGACCAATACGGCAGACAGTCGGTCGGGTGTTTGTTCGGTCAATCGGCTCATTTTCTCGGCATCCCGTCCGATGATGGACACGTGATAGCCAACCTCTTCCAACCAAAGGACCGTCCCCGCCAGCATCCCGCTGCCGCCGATCACTAACGCATGTTTCACGATATATCTGTCCCTTCTGTCCGTTTATAAGTAAGGAAAGGAATCCTGACTTACGAAAGCGAAATCTACATATAACACCCCCCTCAAGGAGGCATGATTCCCATTCCATCGACCATCTATTCCATCAAACCAATCGAGTCGCCACACGAACTCGATGAATCGTTCCCAGTCATGAATCAACTGCGCACCGACTTGACGCTCGACGCCTATCGCGATCTCGTCGCCGCCATGCGACCACAAGGGTATGAACTATATGCGTTATACGCCGACGATGTCATCGTCTCGCTTGCGGGGATTGAGCTCCGCGTCAATCTATATCTCGAGAAACACGTCTTCATTTACGACCTCGTGACGTGCGTGAACCATCGCTCGAAGGGATATGGCGAGATGTTGCTTCACTTCATTCATGAATACGCACGCGACAGTGGTGCCAAATATGTCGCCCTCGAGTCCGGACTGGCAAGGACCGAGGCGCATCGCTTTTATAAAGACAAGATGGACTACGCCATCACGAGCTATTCGTTCCGAAAACAGCTTTGAATTCTATGTAACAAAAAAGGAAGAGCCGAACGCTCTTCCTGTCTTTATTATATCGCGATTCTCGAACCAAAAACAGACTGTGTTCTCCTAAATCCATCCACTATACTGTGAAGACAGCCTGACTGAAGGAGAGATAAAGCATGACCGATGACATGAAACCGCTCGACCCCGGCCCGTTTTTCCACGGAACGAAAGCCGAACTGAAACTTGGAGACTTGCTTGAACCGAAGCGACGCTCGAACTATCAAGACAAGCAGTCGAACTACATCTATTTCACGGCCACTCTCGACGCCGCCAAGTGGGGAGCCGAACTGGCGAGCGGAAATGCGCGTGAACGAATCTACGTCGTCGAACCGACGGGCGACTTCGAGAACGATCCGAACTTGACGGACAAGCGCTTCCCCGGAAATCCGACCCGGTCGTACCGGTCGAACGCCCCGCTCAAAGTCGTAGCCGAACTCGGGGCTTGGGAACGCCACCTTGACGATGTGATCGCGCATATGCGCGACTCACTTGAGAAACTGCGACACGCTGGAGAAGATATGATTGAAGACTGACACGAAGTAGATACACCTTGAATAAATCGTACAGGAAGCGCTGATATTCTGGAGAAATCGATTATAACAAGCTTAATGCATGGATTAATCGAGTCAAATCACAATCTGAAGATTAATTTATCATAGGTTTCTCATAATACTGAGCGAATTCAATCACTATGACTGGCTATCCGTCTTGATGAAAAGAAAGTAAAAATCCCACTCGCGATGGCTGAGAACACAATTTTAAAAAGAGAGTTGTGAGTAAAACCATCAATCACATATCCCTTCAGCTTTTGCAATAAAGCGGCTTCCGGAATCCAATCAATCACATAACCGATTCCTAACATTGAAGGAAGACTCATTAACAAGTACACCGAGACAAAAACGAGCATAAACGACTTCGTGTTCACCATCTTTACCTCCTTAGTTTTACGATAATCAAGTACTAAAAGAAAGCGGATGACATCAGTGTGTGATGCCGTCCGCTTTCTTTTGATTCATCTTTTGAAATGAGCCATCCGCATGCACAAGTGTGAACGGCTCGGCGAGCGACGCGGCCGCTGCCTCGGCTTGAGACATCGTCTCTTCCGTGATGACCGCTTCTTGTCGCCGTAACCGAAACGCCCGCTCGAGGCGACTCGTCAGCAAGTTACTGAGGAAGACGAGCATCGACAATCCAATCGCAGGGACGAGGAACATGTGACTCGTCATCCAGGTCGTCGCCGTGAACTGCTTGAAATAATAGCCGAACATCGACGACCATTCAAACAGTGTCGGCATCACACCTTCGAATAAGTAAATGGTCCCTCCGAAAAAGACGCCGAACAAGGACAGATGAATGAGTAACATCAATGTTTGCACAAACTGTTGCATGAAGACGATCACCATCGTCGGGACGAGGTGCGGCCACAGGTGTCGCCTCACTCGATGCCAGACGCTGCCGCCTAACGTCTCGGCGACAATCATAAACTCTTGTTGGAGCAACTGCCGGATTTCTGTAATCAGGTACAGCGTGACGGCAGGTAGACCGAGCAACACGAAGACCGTCAATTGAAGCGTCACGCGATCAACTAGCGGTGGCACCATCGTCGAGTCTGCGAACAACAGGGACGAAAACAGCATCATCATGGCAAGAAGGGAAATCGGTAGAATCAAAAACCCATCTAACAGCATTTTGAAAATTCGGTTCACCCGTGCCCCGCGAAAGGCGAGCGGAATCCCGACTACTAATCCAAGCGCCATCCGTCCGAGCGCCACGGTCGCACAAATACCGACCGTCCATTTGAACCCTTCGATCATCATTTGAAACAAATCATTCCCAGCGCGGTCGGTTCCGAGCCACTGATCTTTGGACGGTTCGAGCGGTGGAATGCCAATCAACCGTCCCTCATCGGAGTAACGGTTCAGGAATTGATCGACTTGACCATCTCGAAAAATCGTATTTCCGATGCTTAACAATAGCAAGCCCATCAAAATCGTAAAGACGATTAAGAAAACTGGGTCACGTAGCAGCGTACGACGCATCAAATCTCCCCTTTCCATGATTTCGGGATAAGCCACTCCGCCAGTAAATCCAATATGAAGATCGGGATATAGACGACCAGCAAGATCACGAGTAGGATTGGCATCACAGGATTATAGACGACAAAACGGAAAATCCCTTGTACGTTGAACAAATATTCGATGATCAGGAGACTCGATAGCACCGTGATCAAATTCGAGCGGAAAAAGAGATAGAAGCGATACACCAAATTCGGAAGCAAGTGTTTCCAGAACAACCCTGCCGGCCGGACGCCTTTGGCCCGCGCCAGCTCGAGAAACGGTGTCGCTTCCTCCTCGAGGATATGTTTCGTCAACCATTTTAGGAAGAAGAATAGAATGGTTAGCGTCAACGTCAAAATCGGTAGAAAACGTATGTATTCGGCAAATCCGCCAGCGACTTCAATTCGATCAAATCCGGTCGTCTTATGAATCGTGATCGCAAGATATTGTGAAAAGATGAGCCAAAATAAATCTGGAATCATCTCGAGCGTCTGGCTCGTTTGTTGGAGCACCGTGCGCACACGCTTCCCGCTCCGATAAAAGAAATAGGCGTACATAAGGGCGAACACAACTGAGACAACAAGTGATGTCGTAAAGATAATAAGCGTCTCTTTCATGAGCGGACCGAGATCTGGCAATAACGGTAACTCGCGTTGCGCTGTGACGTTGAAGTATGTAATCTCATCGAGTTTCGCCAACTGACTGAATTGTTGTTGAATCCCGTACCAGTAGTTCGAAGGCACGAACTCGAGTTGCACGACGAGCGACGGCAAAGCACTGATTGCAATCAATACAAAAACGGTGATGAAAAACTGAGCCGATTTTTGAGCAATCAAGTTCATTAAGTTCTCCCCCTTTCAAAAAACAAATACATTCTTATAACCGTTTCGAGCTTGCTTATAGACCATAAACTATAGAATCCAAAAAGCCGATTCCAAAATAAAGCATTTCCCTCATCCCAAAGTAAAATTTCCCCATTTACACTGTTATGATTTTATCATAATCATTTATGAATAAAAACAATATTCCGAAAATTTCAGAAATTTAAATAGTCATTTGCTTCGACAGTTTCCACATGGAAATCGGCGTTCTTTACAACTCAACATATCCATTGCATTCACCCTATTGCTTTATCGAAAAAGTAGATTTCAAATGATAATTGAATTCCGAGGATGAATGGCAGAAAAATCATTAAAAAAGTATCCTTCTAATTAGAAGAATACTTTAGTATGTTGAAAAGAGCGTATCGCCGTCTTTGGACTTCAACACATAGTCAACTCCAGTCGAATTCACTTTCGTCAACGTGACGGTGCAATCAAACGACGTGCCCGGTCCATATGTGACGTCCTCCGGTATGTCTGGAAAATCGTAAGATACCTCTTCAAACCAGAGCGTCACGCCCCCTTGTTTCGACTGATTGTCAACGACGTAGCAACTCCCAGTTTCCGTCTCATAACGGCCAAGCGCGCGATCATATGTATCAGGTACGGCAATCATAAAACAAACGATAGCTATGAAGACACTAAATATGGCTCCCAGCATTTTCATCAATTTGCGCTCGCTCCGCCATTGTGACATATATACAAATGTCGAAAGCACACAGATGAATCCGACAAACCAAAACGCAATTAATTGTGCCAACCTGATCACCTCTTTCATATTATACGAGCGTTACTGAATAATGTTTCATCATCCTATCAGATTAAGGAGTCCTATATGGCCCACTTCCTCAAGTTACAATCTATCTCCATTTTGCTCGCGGTCCTGCTATTAGTGAACATTCAACTGCTCGCCAACAGCGGACGGCTTTATTTGTTGATGGGTGATGCTTATATGCTAGCCATCACTATGTTCGGTCTTGTTTCACTCATCTTGTTCACGCGGCTCATCATCAAACGTGTCAGGCAACTCGCACCTTCACCATGGAACCTATCCCTGTACGTGTTATGGCTCCCTTATTTGGCGCTGTTCACCTATGTCTGGACACAAATCGTCCCCACCCCTGGTGAAGCGGCATGGCCAGGTCCGGCCGTCGGGCTATTGATTATCGCGCTCACATTCACGTTCCCGCTCTATGTGTTCATCGTCCATATGGTCGCCTGCTCCAAACAACGAACGACGTAACCAAAAAACGTGTGCAACCCGAAGCGGGTGCACACGTTTTTTCATGAGAGCCCCTGTCTTCGTTTCTGCCACGCCACCAGCAAGATGCTGATGATGACGAGCAGGAACCACGACGACAGCTTGCCGAGGTCAACGAGCGCCCAACCGCTCAACTGGTTCGGATATGCCCAACCGTTGTAGAACGTGACGATATTTTCCGCGAACCAGATGAAGCAGGCAATCAAAAAGAAGGCGACGACGACGGGCATCGTGAAACGGCGGTCGTCGAGCCGGTACGTGACGATGGTACGGCCGAAGACGAGAAAGACGAGCCCGATCAACACCCAGCGCAAATCGAGCCAGATGTGGTGCCAAAAGAAGTTGAAGTAGATGGCGATCCCAAGGCCGAACGCGATGAGCGGCGGTGGCATCTTGAGAAACTCCAAATCGAGCCGGCGCCACGATTGGACGACGTAGCTGCCGACGCTCGCATACATGAAGCCTGCATAGAGCGGCACGCCGAACACTTTTGTCAGCGCCTCGTCCGGATAGCTCCACGACCCCATCTGGACTTTGAACAGCTCGAGGCCGAGCCCGATGACATGGAACCAGCTGATGACTTTCACTTCTTCCATCGTCTCGAGCCCGGTCTTGACGAGCACGACTTGGACGAACAGACACCAGATGAGTAGCACGTCATAGCGTGGGAGCGGAAAGTCGAACCATTTCGTCAGCGCGAGCGCACCGAAGATGGCGACCGGGAAGATACAGCTGAGTGCTTGTTCGTAACCAAAGATGAACAAATAACGGAGACGTCGCATCCTCTCACCTACAATTCGATGTATTCGTATAAGAACGACGACTCGCCGTCAAAGAAGCGCGGGTCATATAGACCGAGTCGCTCGTCATCCTCGACGACGACCACGAACGGGGACCACTGTTTGAGCGTGATTGCTTCTTTGTTCTCGGCGAAGAGCGGTGCAAGATCTGCATCGTCGGCACTCGTCAACTCGTATTGGACTTCGGGTTCTTGATAGACCGAGTCGCTGTAAATCGACACCGACTCGTCGGTCTTCGTGATGACGGTGAACTGGGTCGGGATGAACGAGGCCGACAGCGCCACCTCGTCGTGATCGGCGGCATACGACTGATACAAGTATGCCCCTTGCGCACTTTGAATCAGGACGTGAACGACGATCGCTGCCCAGGCGTAGCGATACACCGTGTGCCTGACGTCCGTTCGACGTGCGATCAGCCAGGCAACGAGGAAGATGCCCCAATAGACGAAGTCAACGATCGGGATGACGCCGAACGTGATCCGGACAGCCGATAACGGTTCGAAGTAACCCGTTCCCCAGGCGTTGAATAAGTCCGCCGTGTTATGGATGAACACCGACAAGAGCGCCCACCAGAAATAACGGATATCGGTCACCTTGAACAAGACGCGTACAAGTAGGTAAATGAGTAGCGCGAACAACGGGACGAGAAAAATCGAATGGGTGATGCCGCGGTGCCACATCTGATACATCCCTTCCGTGTCCCATAGTCGCGAGATGACGTCACTGTCCGGGATTTGACTCCCGACGAGCGTCGTGACGAATAAGGCCCGTTTTTCTTGTTTCTGAAAGTCTCGCTTATCGGCCGCCCCGTAGAGCGTCAGACCGAACAGCGTATGGGTAATCGTATCCAACGGTCTCCTCCTTTTGGACGGAAAAGACATCCCCCTCATGACGAGGAGGATGTCCGTCCTAGCTTATTTTTCTCGGTCCATTTTCATGGCGCGTCTTGCGACGACGGCGACAAAAATGACAGCGACAATCGGAATGATTAAAGGCATCCAATTCAACATCCGCCTGTCCCCTTTCTACAAGTGTCGCAAGCAGTATATCATACCTTCATTTCAATCGTTTAGTGAATGCTCGCCTTCGCATATCGTCCGGCCATCGCCTCGATCGTATCGCGCATATGGTCGCGGAGCGTCACCGGTTCAAGCACTTCGACTTGCGTCCCGAGCGACAAGAGCCAGAAGACGAAGCCGTCCGAGACGGCTGCGTCAAAACGGATCAGGAAGCGGTCACCGTCTTGCGTAATCGAGACGTCTTCGCCGAGCTTGTCGAAGATGACCGGGAGGACCCGCTCGTCGACGGCGAGGACGATTTCTTCGTCGAGCCCGTTGTACATATTGAATGACTTTTGGAAGTAGTCGTCCGGCAGATGATGCTTCATGCGCGGCGTGTCATCCTCGACGATTTCAGAGTTGACGATACGGTCGACGCGATAGTTTCGGATCTCCCCGATCGACTCATCGATACCGATCAAATAGTACTGCTCATGGTTCCAGTGCAAGTCAATCGGATTGACGACGTAACGTTCGCCGTCACGGCGGAGCGGGAACGTCCGCTTCGTGGCATCAAAGCCGACGACGTCCGTGTATTGGAACGAGATCGCCTTTTGTTCCTGAATCGCACGCTGGATGCGGTCGATATGGTACGGGATCTGTCCATGTTTCTTCTTCGGTGTTTTAATAATCGACTGGAGCGTCTCCGCTTCCGGGATGCTCGTCAGTTTTTGAAGTTTCTCGACGATCCGCTCTGTCACGTCTTCCGAGATGAACTTCGCCGCGACGATGGCATCGACCATCATCCGGAGCTCATGGATTTCAAACAAGCGGGCCGAATGCCAATATTTTTTGGCGAGGCCGTTCTTCTCGAGCTCATCCTGCACCTCGAACCCCGAATCGGTCAATGCTTGGATGTCGTCTTTCACTGATTTTTTTGCTAACTTAGAAGTATCTCCGATAGTAGATAAATATTCGAGCAAGTCTTCTAACGTCTTCGGATGGTTGTCATCTGTATGGCGTTCGAAAAACCGTCTCACCTCGAGTAACCGTTCTCGGTTGTTCACGGTTTAATCCCCTTTCATTTCTCTATGTAAAATATGTATAAACAGACAGTAGCATGTTATTTCCATGAAATAAAGTTATTTTCCATTACAATGCGTTTAAGGAGGCCATTCCGCTTTGAAACATTACGCGCACGTCAACGGCACAAAAATCGAATATATGGACCGAGGTCACGGTCCGATCATCATCCTGATTCATGGGACCCAGTCGTCAAGCCTCGAACCGTACCATGTGGACCGGCTCGTCGTGTCCGGTTTCCGGGTCATTGTCCCATCCCGTCCCGGTTACGGTGAGACTCCGTACTCATTTTCAGCCTCACCACAAGCGTTCGCCGCCAATTTACGTCGCATGATGGAAGTCATGGCCATCGATCAGTATCACGTGTACGGCATCTCGGCCGGGGGACCGACCGCCATCGAGCTCGCGTCGCAGAATGAGCATGCGCTCAGTCTGACGCTCGCAGCCGCGGTGACGAGTGTCGTCGACTTTCCGTATCGGCACTACATCAGCCGTAACGTCGCCCAACCAGCGTTCATCGCGCTACAGTTCGCCATGAGACAGTTCGTGCTCCGGGCGATTCAAAAACAACCGTTCGAAGCGACAGCCCGCATGATTCAATCGACGAGCCTGCTCGCACTCGATGTCATTCGTGACGAAGTGACCCCGTACGATATCTTCCTATTAAAACGGGTCGCGAACCAAATGGCGTTCGGTCTCGGTGCCCAGTTCGACTTGCGGCAACAAGTGACCGATGAAGCGCTGCTCGGGGTGACGTGTCCGACGTATATCGTCCACTCCAAAAATGACAAGGCCGTCCCGGTCCGCCACGCGCATCATGCGAAGCGACTCATCCCGCATGCCCAGCTCACCATCTTGAACAGCCCGGGTCATCTGATTTGGATCGGTCGTCAAGCGCGGAAGAGCGAGCAACAGATTGAACGCTTTATCCGCTTCAACTCGTAAGACGCCATTCCGGGCGTCTTTTTTAGTCGCCCGCTTCGAGCAGGTTGATCAATTCCTCCGTCACGTCCGCCGGGAGGCGGTACCCGATGTTCGTATCGTCCGCGTCGTACAGGCTACTGACGGATTTCGGATCATCGTTCAGCCAGATGTAATAGCGGTCCATCTCCCCGTCCTCGAAGTGGATTTCAATATCGTATTCAGGGCCGACCACATTGGCGACACCGGGAAGTTCGTCCGCTTCACGCAGCATGTCTTCGAATACTCGTATCGCTTCCGGTTCGTCGAACGTGACGACATCGCGCTCTTGGAAACTTGAAAAACCGTCCGATTTCGAGACGCGGACTTCTTCAATCCCATCCGTCCGAAAATCGTTCGAGCCGCAGCCAGTCAAAGTAAGGGCTAATATTATATAACCAAGAACTGACATATGACGTTGTTTCATGAATAGACTCCCTTTGTTTGTGTATGGTTGATATACGCGATGAAAGCTAGTAAAGTTCCCATCACATGTCTATCGATCACTCATCCACCCCGAGCACTTGAATCAACTGATTCGTCATGTCTGCCGACACGCGGTAGATGAGGTGCGGATGGGTCACGTCCATCAAATAGCTCGGGTGCTGCTTCTGACCGAGCCAAAGATGATACTGCGCCATCACTCCGCCTTTCCAATGAAGTTCCAGGTCAAAGTCCGGTTCCCCGTGAATGGAATCTTCGAGCGCTTCATCTGCATTGCGCAACATGTCCGCGAACGGTCTCACTTTTTCGATTCCGTTGAACATGATGAAATCCGTCTCATTGAACGAACCGATCCCTGATGACTCAGCGACTCGCGCTTGAGTCATTTCTTCGTTGTTCAATTCATTCCAGTCCGGTTCCATCAACGCTTTGATTATCGCCGAAGCCCCTGTCAACATGGCTCGATTTAATTTCATGTCCTCCACCCCATTCACGTTGATAGTCATCTTTTACGAAAATCTTGACGAAAGGTTTCACAATTTTTGACATCATATCATTCATGCCTGTTTCCGCGTTCGCTCCAAGAAAATCGGCAACAGGTTCAAGATAATAGAGATGCTGGTGAGCACCCATAATGCCCGTCCCATGCCGGGGATGACATCCGCCAATGCACCCCAATCCTCCGCTTCGACCCAGACCGACAAATAACTGTAATCTGCACACACCGTCAACGCGGTCAGCGATAACGCAAGCGCCATCGGCAGTTTATAATCTTTCCCGACGCTAAACGTATACAAATTGACCAGTGTCGCGCCAATCGCGAGCAATCCTAAAATCATCCACATGTCTAAACCGTCCCCTATCTAATATGTAAGTTATTACATATTCTCAGAGTAACACAAGCCACTTCATTTATAGACAAACAAAAAAAAGCCGAGCCGAAGCTCAGCTTGTTCTTATTGGTACGTCCAACCGGTCAGGCTCGCAGTCGCGCCTTCGTAGCGCAACTGTTTCTCAAGCTCACTAGGGAAGACGCGGAGTGTGGCGACCGCCTCACCGTCATTGACGAAGCATTCGACACTTGAAGAGTCGACGAACACGTGAAGCGACGTCACATGAATCGCTTTCGTCCGTGTCGTGCCATACTCGGTCGCGAACGGCTCGCCGGCATTCGTCCGGTCGATTGTCAATTCGCCCGCCGACGCGTCGTAACGGATGACGAGCGACTCGTCGCCGACTTGAAGCAAGTCGAGGCTGAAGTCTAAGCCGTCCGTTTTCAGCTCCAGCTCGTACCGTTCCGGTGTCGCGACGCTGATTGACGTTCCAGACGCATCGAGGAATGTGTCTTGGCGAAGCGTTGTCATCTCCGTTACCGGACGCTGCTTGAGCATCCCGTCCTCAATTGTGAGCACTCGCGGTAGCGTCAAGGCGTGTGCCCAGCCGAAGCGGTCCGTCGGATACTCGATCTCAGGCAAGCCCATCCATCCGACGAGGACGCGACGTCCGTCTTGTTCGGTCGTCTGCGGCGCATAGAAATCGAAACCGAAGTCGAGTTCCTCGAACGCGCCGTGGGTGAACGTCAACGTTTTAAGGTCGAGCTTGCCGATCAAGAATCCGGACTGATAGATGTTGTGATAGCGATGCCCGTCCGGTTCAATCCCTTGCGGCGAGAAGACGAGGACATGCTGTCCGTTCAGTTCGAACACGTCGGGACATTCCCACATGTAGCCGAACGAATCGAGTCCCGTCTTAATCTCACCGAGAAACGTCCACTCATCCAAGTCGATCGAGCGGTACAACACGACGCATCCTGTCTCGTCCGTGCGTTGTGCGCCGACGACGGCGTAATAGATGCCGTCCTCGAGCCATACTTTCGGGTCACGGAAGTGTTCCGTGTACCCGGCCGGCACGTCCGGGATCGCGACGTTCCGACGTTCGATTTTGCCGTCTCGTAATACACCGATGACCTGCGAGGCGTGACGCGTCCAGTCATCCGTCCGGTGATTGCCCGTGTACATGACGTGGAGTTCCCCGTCTTTCACGAACCCGCTACCTGAATAGGCACCGTGTGAATCTTCTTTCGTCTCCGGGACTAACGCCACCCCGCGGTCCGTCCACGTGACGAGGTCGGGCGATGTGACATGATACCAATGCTTGAGACCGTGTACCGGTCCAAGCGGGAACCACTGATAAAACATGTGATATTCCCCGTTGTAATACGTGAATCCGTTCGGGTCGTTCAGGAGTCCCGTCGGCGGTTGGATATGGTATCCGAACCGCCACGGGGAAGCCGCCGTCTTTGTGCGGAGCGTCTCCATCTCGAGGGCACTCACGTCACGTAACGAGCGATAACGCTCTGCCTTCGTCCAACTCATAACATCACTTCCTTTTTGTTAAGCTGCTTCTTTTACTGCTTCTTTTTTCGCTTGGCGTTTTGCGAGCACGAACGTCAATCCGAAGGCGACCGCGAAGGCAATGGCCATCCCGATGATATACGAGACGATTGACGCTGGTGCAATCGAGATAATCCCTGGAAGACCTGCCGCACCGAGGGCGACGGCGAGGACTTCACGTCCGACGATGAACGCCGAGGCAATTCCTGAGCCGATGATGGCCGCGATGAACGGATAGCGTAGTTTCAAGTTGACCCCGAACATGGCCGGCTCCGTGATTCCGAGGAGTGCCGAGATACCAGATGCCGAAGCGACACCTTTCATCTTTTGATCACGTGTCAAGAAGAAGACGGCGAGTGTGGCCGCACCTTGCGCGACGTTCGACATCGCTGCGATCGGGAAGATGAACGACCCGCCTGTGCGGGCGATATCCGCGAGAAGTTGTGTCTCGATGGCGATAAAGCTGTGGTGCATCCCTGTGATGACGATTGGTGCGTACAAGAGACCCATGACGAGACCGCCGAAGAAGCCGAGTGAGTCGTACGTCCAAACGAGACCGTCGATCATCAAGTTACCCGCTTCACGCGTGATCGGTCCGACGAAAGCGAACGTGACGAACGCTGTGATGAGGAGCGAGAGGAGCGGTGTGAGCAAGATATCGAGTGAAGCTGGCATGAATTTACGGATATTGATTTCAAGTTTCGACAAGATATAAGCGGATACGAGGACCGGTAACACTTGTCCTTGGTAACCGAGCTTCTCGATTTCAAAGCCGAGAATATTCCAAACCGGGATATCGCCAACCGTTGCTTGCGCGTAGGCGTTGACGAGATCCGGGTGAACCATGATCATCCCGAGCGCGGCGCCAAGGTACGGGTTACCCCCAAACCGCTTGGCGGCGGAGAAACCTATCAGGACAGGTAAGAAGACGAAGGCGGCGTTGGCGAACGTGTTGATCATCGCGGCGAGGTCGGCGATGCCAGGGTACTGGTCAATCAATGAGCTGCCTTCGAAGAACAAATCAGGTGCCGTGAGCAAGTTGTTGATCCCCATCAAGAGACCACCGGCGACGATGGCCGGGATGATCGGGACGAAAATATCAGACAACATCTTAACGAACTGTTGGAGTGGGTTGCCTTTCTTCGCACCGGCCGACTTGACGTCGCTTGTCGACATATCGCCGAGGCCTGTCAGTTGAGCGAATTCGGCGTATACCTTGTTGACCGTACCTGTACCGATGATGATTTGATATTGGCCACCCGTCGAGAACGTCCCTTTGACGACGTCTAAGGCGTCCAACTTCTTCTCATCGACTTTCGATTCGTCGTTCAAGACGAGGCGGAGCCGGGTCGCACAGTGGGCCGCGGCGGCGACGTTGTCTTTTCCGCCGATTGCCTCTAAAATCGCTTCTGCTTCTTGTCTGTAGTTCATGCTGGTTTCCCTCCTAGCGCTTCAAGCACGCGTTGTTGTGATGGTATGGCTGGAATCGCGCCGTATGCCGTGCATGTCAATGCACCGGTCACGTTCGCATATTCGATGTCCTGCAAGAGTCGGTCGTCATCCATCCCGAGTGTCGACAACCGATATAGATAGGCTCCGACGAAGGCGTCGCCCGCTCCCGTCGAATCGACGCTGTCGATTTTCACTGAAGCGATGACATCTTTGACATCTTTCGTCGCAATCAGCGTCCCGCGCGAGCCGAGCGTGATGGCGATTCGTTTCGCACCCGCTTCAAGCAGTGACGCGACCGCTTGATTCAAATCTTCAAGCCCCGTCAACAAGTGCGCCTCTTCTTCGCTCAATTTGACGAAGTCGGATTCAGCGATGAAATGGAGCGAATCTTGTTTGAACGCCTCGAGGTCGGTCACAAGCGCGTCACGGTAGTTCGGATCGAACGAGACGAACAGGCCGTCACGTTTGGCGAACTGAAGAAGTTTGAAGTAGGCGTTCTTTAACTCGCCGTCGAGGAGCGCCGTCGCCGACCCGAAATGGACGATGTCTCCAGGCTTGAATGCCGACAAGTCAATCGACTCGAACGCGTAGTCACCGTCGCTGCCGCGGCGGAACGTGAAGTCCCGTTCTCCGTCTTCTTGAATCGAGACGAACGCGAACGTCGTGTCACCTTCCTCAACGAGGTTCTCGACGCCGACACCGTTATCAACGAGCGTCTGTTTTAAAAATCGGCCGAACGGGTCAGCCCCGACTTGACCGAGGAAGCTCGAGCTTCCACCGTGTTTGCTGACGACGGCCGCGACGTTTGCCGGTGCGCCTCCTGCTTTCTTCACGAATGTCGTCCCGTTGACGAGGTCGCTCGACGCGTCCTCACAAACCCAATCAATCAATAGTTCACCAATGCAATGTACGGTATTCATCCGTCCACCTCCATGTCTGAATGTATTGCTTCGTAGCATCTGTCGAACCGGTTCCAAAAATAAATAAAAAATGTTGCGGAACCGGTTCCGCAACACAAATGTAAACGATTTAATTTAAAATGTCAACGCTTTCGCGCAGTTTTAATTCAAAAGTTGTGAACGTTTTCATCGGGATGGTGTCACCTGTTAACAACTGGAGAATCATGTCAGCCGCGTGAGAGCCGGTCCGACGGTATGGGAGGTGGACCGTCGTGATCGACGGATGGAGCACTTCGGTGAAATCATAGCCTCCAAATCCACTCACCGAGATGTCGCCCGGGACCGTTTTGCCGGCGTTGGCAAGTCCCTTCAACACGCCGAGTGCGATGTTGTCGGTCGCACAGACGACGAGTGACGCCGACAGTTCATGCCCTACCTGAGCCCCAATCGGAATCGCGTCATCGATTTTAAATGACGTCGTGTACGTCTTCACATCCGCCCCTGCCTCGTTGAAGGCGCGTAAGAAACCATCACGTCTCGTTTGACCGACGGCGATGTCGTACTCCTCGACGCCCACATAGATGATGTCGCGATGTCCCCAATCCATGAACTGCTTTCCGAGGGCGTACGCCGCGTCAAAGTCGGGATATACGAGGCTATGAACGTGTCCATGTTCCTGACCGATCAATAGGACCGGGATTTGAATGTCTTGTATTGCCTGCAAGTGTCGCTCCGTCACGGTCGTCCCGAGCCAGATGATGCCGGCCACTTTCTGTTTCGCCAAGTTATACAGTTGCTCGATTTCCCGTTCGGTCTGTTGGGCCGTGTTGACGACAAGCATTTGATACCCGCGTTCGGTCAGTCGTTCATCGATGCCCATCATGGTCCGCGAAGCAGCATAGGAATCGAGCCGCGGTACGATGACACCAATCATTTTTGTCTGTTTCGACTTCAAGCTTTGCGCGAACTGGTTCGGCTCATAGTTCGTCTCTTGGATGACGCGCTCAATCTTGTCGCGGGTCGCCTGTCCGACCGAGCCCCCGTTCAAGTAACGGGAGACGGTGCTTTTCGCGACCCCGGCCAGTTTGGCGATGTCGTTGATTGTCACTTGTTTCATCTCAAAAACCTCCATACGAAAAAACTGACGCGTTAGACGCCGTCAGTTCAATGGTTGATTACATATCGTTTTTTAAAGTTTAAATAATAAAGGCCGTTCCGTTTCTCGAAGCCGTTCTTCTCGAGGACATGGCGTACCGCTTCCTGATGCGGACTCGTCGGCGGGATGCCGGCGCGGACCGTATGCCCTTCTTTCAAATCGGACTGCTCGAGCGCGAGGCGAAGCCCTTCAGTCGCATAACCCTTGTCTTTGAATGGGTCGAACACCATCAAATCAAGCTGATAGACGCGAGCCAGTTTCAAGAGCAACACTTTTCCGACGACTTGACCATCGACACGGAGGTCGTAATAGAAGTCCTCCCCATAGCTATGGGCGTCGGCTGAGTACACCTGCTCTTCGCCCATCTCGACAAAGATGCCTTTTAACTCTTCGGCTGACATGCCGTAGGAACTTTGACCGTATTTTTTAAAATGCTCATATTCGATCTCATCAATCTGACGAATAGGTTGACGCACGATTTCCATCCCGTGCCCTCCTTAACAGTTATCTCATTGTCTTTCCACACTCATTATATACGAACGGCGCCGTGAAGCGCAAAAGATAACCGAAATCAGACCGGTTCGATGTGAATGTGGACTGTATCGACGGCATGGTGTTCGTCGAGTTCGCGCTCGATGTCATCACATAAATCGTGCGCCTCCTCGACGGTGAGGCTTCCTTCGACGGCAATCGTCACATCGAGCATCACGTGATTGCCGAGGTGGCGTCCTTTGATTTCACGGACTTCCTTGACGGCATCAAAGTGTTGGATCGTCTCTTCATACGAATCGACAAGGTCCGGTGGGAACCCGTCCGAGAGCTGATGGGTCGCGTCGAGAAAGATTTGAATCGCCGTCCGGATAATCATCCCCGCGATGAGGACGGCGAGCACCGTATCCATCCACGGCAATTTAAAGTAGGCAAACAGGACGCCGAGCGTCGCCCCGATTGAAATCATGGCGTCGGCGAGATTGTCTTTCGCTGCCGCCTTCAAGGCGAGTGACCGGGTCTGCTTGGCCAATCTCGAATTGTACGCATATACGCCGAACATGACGAGCGCACTCACGAACGCGACGACGGCCGCGAGCGGGTTCGGTTCCACGTATTCGCCCCCAATCAGAGTGGCGATACTGTTCAATAGAACGAACACCCCAACGGCGACCATGATCAGTGATGCGACGAGTGCGGCGAGTGTCTCCATCTTGGCGTGCCCGTATTTATGTTCCGCGTCCCGGGGCAGTGCGGCGATGCGAATGCCGATATAAACGGCGATTGAAGCGATGATATCGGTCGTGTTATTGAATCCGTCGGCGAGGACGGCTTCCGAATTATACAAATAACCGAATACGACTTTTAGGACAGATAAGACCAAATACGTCGTGATGGATAAAATGGCGCCTTTGAGCGCTTTTGGTGGATGAGTTGTCGACTGCATCCGACCACCTCCTTATTAGCTAAGTTAGTATACCAGTCGAATGTCGTGTGGGCATAGAGAAACAGTGTTTTCCTCAGTCAAATAAAATGGAATATATTCCCGGTAGTTTCGTCTTTCGATAATTATGGTAAAGTAAATGAGAAGATACCTAACGGTTACCCAACAAAAGAGGTGAAACGAATGTTTACAGAACGTGATGGAATCAAGCTTCGCTTGGAACAAATTGACAGATTACTCGCCGATTTGAACCGAGAAGCAAAACAGTTGATGGCTCGTCTGCGTGAACTCGACGCAAGCGGTGAAAACCCGCATGAAGTGACGCTCAAGCCGGAAGATCGTGATACGCTCAAATCGTCAATCGATGAGACGCTCGAAGCGCTTCAAAGCCGCTCGAAACGCCCGATCAACCCGAATGATGAGAAGAAGAAAGAACTCGCCTCGCATAAGGCGCTCATCGATGAATTGTCGGATTTACTCAGCAAGAAAAAATGAGACGCCTCCGCGTCTCATTTTTTCAGTAAGGAGATGCTATGACCTATATCGTTACGACTTGTTTACGCCCGACCGAGGCAACCATCGAACGGGCCGCGGCTCACGCAGCAACGTACGACGTCCGTTTTATCCCCCGACGCAAACACTCCATCGACACGTTAAAGCAACGCCACCAGACAGGCGTCCTCGTCTTTGATAAGCGCCGTGTCGAATATACCCCACTCGACGGAGATGAACCGTTCTTTTTCCACCCATCGAGCTCGGTTTTCCGTGTGAAGCAACTTGCGCGCGGTGGGAACGACCCGCTCGTCGATGCTGCCGCAATCAAACCAGGTGACCGCGTCCTCGACTGCACACTCGGGCTCGGCTCGGACAGCATCGTCCTCAGTCATGCCGTCGGTCCGACCGGTCGCGCCGTCGGTCTCGAGAGTGAGTTCGTCACCGCGATGCTCGTCAAAGAAGGCTTGACCGTCTGGGAAGAGAAACACGACGCGGTCAATGAGGCGATGCGTCGACTCGAGGTCGTCTGGACGGATGCCCTCACCTATTTGAAATCATGCCCGGACGATTCGTTCGACGTCGTCTACTTCGATCCGATGTTCGAAAAGACGATTTCAGAATCGGTTCACTTGAACCCATTACGTTCACTCGCCAACACGAATCCACTGTCTCTTGAACTCATGACGGAGGCCCGTCGTGTCGCGGCCAGACGGATTGTCCTAAAGGCTCATTTTGAGAGTGAGACGTTCGAAACGTTTGGTTTTACACGGATTGTTCGCAAAACATCCAAATTTCATTACGGCATCATTGATGTAGAGACTTGACCCCTTAGGTCTTTAGGACCAATCGGGACGAAAGTCTCTTTTTTCGATTCTTATTTTCTGAATATTGACATTAATCTGACACAAGTTTAATGTTGGATTCAAGCTCACACAATTTCCCATTATTTTCACAGGAGGTTAGTACAAATGAAAAAACGTTCCATCCGTCGTACGACGCTCGCCGTCGCGCTGACATCGGTCATGAGCGTCAGTGCGATCCCGGCCGTCGGTGCCGCTCCACTCGCCGCCTCGCCGCTACCAACCCCGAGCACGAATGCTCCATTCGATCACAACATCATTGATGAGGATCGGCTCGCCAAAGCGCTCGAGAAGCGAGGCGTCATCAAAAAAGGGCTTTCGGCCACCGAACGCCAAAAGGCCGTCGATGCCTATATCGAGAAGAAGCAAGGCAATGCGAAAGACGTCCATAAGCACGGCTTGAACGATAAAGCCGCTGAAGCAAAAGAGAAGATACATAACCAATTCGAGAAAGAATCGAAACGTCTCCTCGACAAAGCGAAAAAAGGACAAGCGAACTATCGGAAAGGCAAGCCGAACGGTCAAGTCAAAGTCGATCCTGCCCAACAGGCAGGCTATAACGGCGCCGTCCGTGAAGACAAAGTCCTCGTCCTTCTCGTCGAGTATAGCGACTTCAAACATAACAACGTCGTCCAAGAAGAAGGTTATCTCTATAGCGACAACTTCAGTAAAGAACACTACGAGCAGTATATGTTCGGCGACGAGTCGTTCGAACTGTTCAACGGTGAAAAAGTCCAAACGTTCAAACAGTATTATGAAGAGCAGTCGGGCGGCAGCTACACGGTCGACGGCACGGTTTCTGACTGGTTGACTGTCCCGGGCACAGCGAAAGACTACGGTGGTGACAATCCGGCTGGCGGGAATGACAACATCGGACCAGGTCCGCGTCAACTCGTTAAAGACACGTTGAACGCGGCAGTCGCGTCAGGATTAAACCTTGCAGATTACGATGAATACGATCTCTATGACCTCGATGGTGACGGCGACTTCAATGAGCCGGACGGCTTGGTCGACCACTTGATGATCATTCATGCTGGTACTGGCCAAGAAGCTGGGGGCGGTGTCCTCGGTGATGACGCAGTCTGGTCACACCGTTGGGTCGTCGGCAACAGTCCTTACCGCGTAGCCGGAACGACAGCAGACGTCCCGTACTGGGGCGGTCAAATGGCGGCATTCGATTACACGATTCAACCGGAAGACGGCGCAGTCGGCGTCTTCGCTCACGAATATGGTCACGACCTCGGTCTTCCAGATGAATACGACACACAATACACAGGTCAAGGCGAACCGGTCCAATCATGGTCGATCATGAGTGGCGGCAGCTGGGCTGGTAAAGTTGCAGGTACGGAGCCGACGAGCTTCTCGCCACAAAACAAAGAGTACTTCCAAAAATTGATGGGCGGCAACTGGGCGAACATCACGGAAGTTGATCTTGAAGACATCACACAACAAGGTTTCGTCTCGAAACTCGATCAATCCGTGACGAAATCGACGAACCCTGGATTGTTGAAAGTAAACCTTCCAGACAAGAAAGTAAAAGGTATCGAGCCAGCATTCGGCGAGTATTACTACTACTCGACAAAAGGCGATAACTTGCATACCGAACTCGCAACACCGACGGTCAAACTCGGCGCGGACGGTACGCTCGCTTTCGACACACGTTTCGATATCGAATTTGACTACGACTACTTGTACGTGAAAGCACTCAGCGGCGGCAAAGAAGTCGTCCTTGATGTCTACGGCGATGACAACACTGGAAACGGTGCGGAATCGACGAACGGTGCTTGGGTGAACAAATCGTACGACTTGTCTCAATTCGCGGGTCAAGACGTGCAAATCGTCTTCGAATACGTGACAGACGGTGGACTTGCCCTTGAAGGATTCGCACTCGACAACTTGTCGATTACGTCAGGCGGTCAATCGCTTCTCGCAGACGATGCGGAAGGCGCAGAGAAAGTCACACTCGACGGTTTCGTCAAGTCGGACGGCTATGACACGAAACCTCACTACTACTACCTTGAATGGCGCAACCATGAAGGTGCAGACACAGGTCTCTTGAACGGCCGTGGCGTCAAGTACAACACAGGTCTCGTCGTCTGGTATGCGGATGATTCGTTCACAGACAACTGGGTCGGGATTCACCCGGGTGAAGGTTTCCTCGGTGTCGTCGACTCGCATCCTGAGGCCCTTATCGGCAACTTGAACGGTCAAGAAACAGTCGCTGGCAGCACGCGCTACCAGATCGCAGATGCGGCGTTCAGCTTAGATAAGACGCTCCCATGGTACATCGATTCACCGAGCCGTGGCATCTATGACTACAAAGCTCAACCAGGCGTGAAACAGTTCAACGACGCCAACACGTACATCAACTCGCTCATCCCAGATGCGGGCCGTAAACTTCCACAATACGGACTCGTCGTCGACGTCGTCGGCGAAGCGAAAGACAACTCGGCTGGAGCTGTTTGGGTCCGGACGAAGTAAGCTTGATTCAACGCACCCCCGCCCTTCTCACCATGAGGAGGACGGGGGTCTTATTATTCTAAAAAAGCTTGAAATTTCATGACAGACTGTGTAACATACTAGATGTAACCGCCTCTGTAGGTTAGTGGCAGACCTCAGCAATGGTAATGCTGCAGCACGAGTTCGATTCTCGTCGGAGGCATCAAATGAAGCGACCTTTCCTTATCAGGACAGGTCGCTTTTTCTTTTGGTCATGGAAACTGTCTTGACACGGTTTCCGTTCCTCTATAAACTTGTAAAGTTGACAGAATGAATGATTTGGAAGGAGTACGATCCCCATGCACAATGAATGGTTATGGATTCCTTCTGCCTTGCTCACGCTCGGTCTGCTCGTCCTCAGCTACAAGCTGTTCGGACGCGTCGGACTGTTCGCCTGGATTGCGATGGCCTCGGTCGTCGCCAACATCCAAGTGACGCAGCAGATTGTAATCGGTGGCTTCATCTTTACTCTCGGGAATATCGTCTACGGTTCCCTTTATTTAGCGACAGACATCTTGAATGAAAAATACGGTCGTCACACCGCCCGTAAAGGCGTCTGGCTCGGCTTCTTCATCTTGATCGTCTCGACCGTGCTCATGCAATTCGCATTGCTCTATGAGCCGTTTGAAGAGGCGTTGTTCATGCATGAGAGCTTCGAAGCGCTGTTCTCGATGCTTCCGCTCATCACGCTCGGTAGTCTCGCCGCGTACCTCGTCTCGCAGCTGTTCGACGTCTTCATCTATTCGAAGATTCGCGCCAAGACGGGTGAGAAAAAACTGTGGCTTCGGACGACCGGTTCGACCGTCGTCTCTCAGTTCATCGATACGCTCACTTTCTGTACGATCGCCTTCTGGGGCATGGAATGGGATATCTGGTGGAACATCTTCATCACGACATATGTCGCCAAGTTCATCATCGCTTGGATGGCGACGCCGTTCATGTATTATGCGAAACGGACCGTCCCACAGGACGACGAAAAAGAAGAAGCAGCCTAAGCAAAACCGCGAGCCCATCGGCTCGCGGTTTTTACTTTCCTTTGATATGGAGCCGCACCGCATAAGGGCGTGCATCTTCAAGCGACGATTTCTCCCGACAAACGGTGAGTGCCACGTACGCGTCGATGGCGAGCGCCTCGATGGCCTCGTCCGTCGCCTCGACCTCTAGTATGGTGTAGGGCGGCAGTTGCTCGATTTTGACCCACTGCCCGTGTAGATTTTTCGCGTAGATGATTGGTTCGTCGATCGAATAGCGTCGGAGTAAGTCCTTGACATTCATACGATCCCTCCTTCACCAACTCTGTCTTTCTATTATAGAAAGCGTTTGCAATTCTGTAAACCGCGCTTCCTAAATTTTGGTGGCTCCCCCCTTCACGAATCGCCACAAATAGCCGATAATCTAGGTAGAGAAATGAGGTGAACCGATGCGCTATCGACGACAAGAAACGTTTCGCTATATTTTACCGAATCCCCGCTTCATCCCATATCGCCTCATTTGGGAAGACAAAGAACTGCATGACGGGGAAGCACAACTGCTCAATATCAGTGCCCACGGTCTGAAGATGCGGTGCGACTACTTATTCCCACTTTCAGAAGGGCTGAAAGTCCAAGTCAAACTCGACCTCGTCCCGTTGATTCAACCGATCGATCTGACAGGTCACGTCCGCCACCGCGGACAAATGGGAAGCCAATATGATTACGGGATCCGACTCGAATCAGACTCAGACGAGACCCAGCAACTCGTGACGATGATTAAAGCGTATGCTCGTGAAAACCAATGAGAACGTGTCGATTGACACTTCTCATTTTTTGTTCGCTTGATTCCGGGGTATACTAATGGAAACAGAGACAGACTCGAGGTGTAGGGCATGACTAGAAAGTTTTTACTCATTCCGTGGGCCGCCGCGATCGCGATCGCGCTCCTCGGCCCGAATGAACCGTTCTCGAGCCGGTTTTTGCTCGATTTCATCACGTATAACACGGACGCCTATGAAGGATATTCGCTTTCCCTTTTCAGCATCCTAGGCGTCTATCCGCTCGCCTTGTTCCCGCTTCTTTGGTCCGAGGTGAACCAGTTGCGCCCGAACCCGCTCTTACCGGCAGCGACCGGTTTCGTCGTCGGCGGCTTCATCATCGCCCCGTACTTGGCGTTCGCGCGGCAGTCGCCTTATCCGACACCGATTAAGCCGCTCCCGACGCGACTGCTCGGGGTGCTGCTCTTGCTCGTCACGATCGGCTTGTTCATCGCCGCCTCAACGACCGGGAACGTGGCCGAGTATTGGTCTTACGTCGAACAGAACCAGTTCGTCCGGACGATGACGGTCGATTTCTTCTTGCTCGCCTTCATCCAAATCACGTTGATGAATCGGGATGCCAAGCGCTACAAGATGAGTTTGTGGCCTCTGCCTTATATCCCCTTGTTCGGTTTGTTGTTCTGGCTAATCATTCGCCATAAACAACCGTTCAACGAGGCACCACCGAACCGCCACAAATTAAAATGAGACGAGCCCCTTTCACATTCAACACGGAAGGGGCATCTCTATGGAAACCGGGATGACGGTTCCCAAATCAGGCCAGCTCCTTTATACTGAGAATTCAGCTTACAGACGAAAGAAGGTACACCAATGAGATTTTTTAAAGTGATGACGCATACGAACGACAGAGGCGAAGACATCATCTTGAGCGAATACTTCAAAATTAACGACAAACAAGTCGATCAGTTTTTGAAGGACACGCTCGAGCTTGATATGTACGACCAGAAAGTGACACTGAAAGAGTGTCAAATCGCCAAAGACCGTTGGGAATGCCCGGTCGGCGATTTCGTCGTCGTCGAGTATTTCAATGAGAAAGAATTCGACAAGATGACCGAGTATCGCAGCCCGGCACCGAAGAAATAACAGCAAAAAGGGATTTCCGACATTGATCGGAAATCCCTTTTTGTATGAATCGCCGATCAAGCATCGGCGTCCTTAGTTTGAGTCGTCATTGTCCTGTTCCGGGTCTGGATCTGGATGTTGGGTCGGTGCCGGTTTAGTGGCCGGATCTGACTCTTCATCCGGGACTGGATCTGGGTGTACCCCAGGTTGTGATTCATCACGTTTCATTGAGCATCCCTCCTCTGCATAATGCATTAATTCCACATTCCGTCTTCACTAAAACATTAGTGTATGTCTTTGTTACCGATGACACGACGTGAGATGGCTTTCTCGATTTCGACGATGACAAAGACGATGAGACCGAACGCGACCGGATAAATCCAGTCTTGCAGCTCGAGCGGTGCCGTACCGAACAACGTATGCATGAACGGGACGTAGGTGATGAACAACTGGAGCCCGATCAGTAGTGCCGAGACGACAAAGGCGATTTTATTGTCGAAGAAGTGACGGTTGAACGCTGGCGCGAGCTCGGTCCGACAGTTGAACAAGTGGAACAGTTGCGCCATGACGATCGTATTGAGCGTGATCGTCTGCAACTTATCGGTCGAGTAATCGAAATCACCGAGCATATAGTTGATAATTAAACTACCGCCCCCGATTAAAATCGAGACGAACGTGATGCGGAAGACGTAGTAGCGACTTAACAACGGTACGTTCGCAGGGCGCGGCGGCCGTTTCATCGTGCTTTCTTCGAGCGGCTCGAACGCAATGGCGAGTGAGAGCGTGATGGCGACGACCATGTTGACCCAGAGGATTTGAACCGGGCTGAGTGGTGCCGCTGCGCCAAGCAAGATACTCATGGCGACGAGAAGTGCTTGTCCACCGTTTGTCGGGAGCAAGAACAAAATCGTCTTCTTCAAGTTATCGTAGACACGGCGTCCTTCACGGACGGCGTTGTAAATCGTCTTGAAGTTGTCATCGACGAGGACCATCTGCGAGGCCTCTTTCGCGACTTCCGTTCCTTTAATCCCCATCGCGACCCCGATGTCGGCCCGTTTCAAGGCCGGTGCGTCATTGACGCCGTCTCCGGTCATCGACGTGATTAAGCCGTTCTGTTGCAACCCTTTGACGAGACGAAGTTTATCGTTCGGGCTCGTCCGGGCGAAGACGTCATTGTGAACCGACGCCTCTTTGATTTCTTCGTCGGACATGTTCGTCAATTCTTTCCCTTCGAGGGCACCTTCGACTTCCATGCCGAGTTCTCGCGCGATGGCGACGGCCGTGTCTTTATGGTCGCCGGTGATCATCTTGATACGGATCCCAGCGTCACGACAAGCCGCGACCGCTTCGATTGCTTCTTGACGTGGCGGATCGACGATACCGTATAGGCCGAGGAACGTGATGCCGTTCTCGACGTCTTCGTGGTCGACCGTCTCTTTCGAGACGTCGACGCGCTTGAAGCCGCCGCCGAGCACGCGTTGTCCGCGGTCGGCAATCTCTTTTCGTTTCTCATCCCAATAGGCGCGGTCAAATTCCGTGTCTTCCGCCATATCGAACAGGCGGTCCGGCGCCCCTTTGATGAAAATCATGCGCTCGCCCTTATAATCGACGAGCGTCGCCATATATTTGTACTCCGAATCGAATGGAATCTTCGAGATGACGTCCAAACGTTCGATCGGCCGCTCCGCCTTTTCGGCGAGCGTGAGCAAGCATGCTTCCGTCGGGTCACCATTGACGACCCATTCGCCGCCTTCTTCGTACAACTGAGCGTCATTACACGTTTTCCCGACCGTTAACAAATCGATCATCGACTCGTCATCATCCAAATCGAACGGTTGACCGTTCAATTCCAAATCACCGTCCGGCTCATAACCGCTCCCTGACACTTCGATGTCGTGTTTGGCCGTGACGACTTGTTTGACGGTCATCTCGTTTTTCGTCAATGTCCCGGTCTTATCGGTACAGATGACCGATACGGCGCCGAGCGTCTCGACCGATGGTAGGCTGCGGACGATGGCTTTTTTCTCAGCCATGTTCCGGACACCGAGCGCGAGGATGATCGAGATAACGGCCGGTAACCCTTCTGGAATCGCGGCGACGGCGAGACCGATTGTCGTCAACATCAACTCAATCGGGTCGAAATCGCGGACGAAGTAACCGAACGCGTAAATGACGACCGAGATGACGAGGATGGCAATCGATACCGTCTGACCAAACTTCGTCGTCTGGCGAATGAGCGGCGTCTTCACCGTCTCGACTTCAGCAATCGAGGCGTTGATTTGGCCGAGCTCCGTGCCTTCTCCGATGGACGTGACGATTGCTTTCGCACTTCCTGTCGCCACGCTCGTACCCGAATAAATCATGTTCTTGCGATCACCGAGGACGGCGTCTTCCGGGACGACTTGAATTTTCTTTTCGACCGTCGTCGCTTCGCCCGTCAATGCCGATTCCTCGACTTTGAACTTCTCCGCTTGGATGACACGGGCGTCAGCCGGGACCTTGTCCCCGGCGGCAAGGACCAAGATGTCCCCGACGACGAGGTCGCTCGAGTCGACTTGGCTCTGCTTGCCGTCACGGATGACGCTCGCTTTCGTCTCGAGTAACTTTTTGATGCCTTCTAACGCTTGCTCGGCCTTGTTCTCTTGGAGGTAACCGACGACCGCGATAATCGTCACGACGAGCACGATGACGATCGTATCGATGTACTCCCCTAAAAAGCCGGTGACGACAGCGGCACCAAGCAAGACAAAGACAAGAATATCATTGAATTGACGCAAAAATTTTATAATTTCAGGTGTCTTCTCTTTCTCGGGCAGCACGTTTTTCCCGTACTGTTCCTGTCGACTTGACACTTCCCCTTTCGACAGACCGCTGGATGTGTCTGTCTCGAGCGAACTCTTTACCACATCCGGTTCGAGTGCGTGCCAATTTTTTGTCTCCATCTGCATCTCTACTCCTCCTTGATCATTCCTAGTATGAAAAGTCGTTCCCCTTTCTCTTCCCACTCCGGACCGTACTGACACATCTGAGCTTGTTTTTTCGTAAATTTTACAGCCGATTCCGTTCACAATTTTCCAATTCTTGAGTTGGAAACGCTACCATATAAAAAAGTCGTGTCAGATGGATGAAATGGCTTTACAGAACCGTTCGAATGGTTAACTATAGAGGAAATATACAACAGAGAGAAAGAGGTACACCGTATGGTCATTATTCAAGGGATCGCACTTTTACTGTTGATTCTCGCCCTATTCACATTATTCAGCTACAAAGCCCCGTTCGGGATGAAAGCGATGGGTGCCCTCGCTGGTGCCGCCATCGCCAGTTTCTTGGTCGAGGCGTTCAACGCCTACGCCATCGGCGGTCTGCTCCCGCTTCCTTTATATGAAGAAGTCGGACAAGCAGCCGGTTCGCTATCAGGCCCTGCCGCAGCCGCGCTCGTATCAATCGCCCTCGGCATCAATCCGGTCTACGCGCTCATGCTCGGACTATCGGTCGCGGGCTTCGGGATTCTTCCCGGCTTTTTCGCCGGCTATATCCTCGCACTCGCCGGTCGCAAATTGGACCGGCACTTGCCGGCTGGTGTCGATATGATTTTTTACGTCATCATCATGGCTCCGCTCGCCCGTCTCGTGGCGACTGGCGTCGACCCGCTCGTCACGAACACGCTGACACAAATCGGTGCGGTCATCGAACTCGCCGCGACACAGAATCCGGTCGTGATGGGACTTGTCCTTGGTGGCATCGTCACGGTCGTCTCGACGTCGCCACTTAGCTCGATGGCACTCACGGCGATGCTCGGTTTGACAGGCGTACCGATGGCCATCGCTGCCCTCGCCTTGACGGCGTCGATCTCGATGAACTTTTTGCTGTTCAAACGGTTGGACATAGGAACGAAGAAAGACCAACTATCGGTCGCGATCGAACCGCTCACGCAAGCCGACCTCATCTCGGCGAACCCGATTCCCATCTATAGCGTCAACTTTGTCGGCGGTGCGATTGCCGGACTCATCGTCGCCATGACCGGGATGGTGAACGATGCCCCAGGTTCCGCTGCCGGGATTCCGGGCTTGCTCGTCATGTACGGCTTCAATGATTGGCAGACCGTGACGGTGACGGCGCTCATCTTGTTCGGTGTCGGAATCGTTGCCGGACTCGTCGGCAGTAAACTGTTCCGTAACTTCCCAATCACGCGCCAAACTGAAAAAATGGCCGCTTCGGACGAAGATGCCGCTTAATATGAAAGGTTCTCACTCCATCTCGAGTGAGAACCTTTTTGTTATCGTTCCGCTTGCACCTCGGTGACCGTCTCTGCGACCGGTGTCCGATAGAGCGGAAAGAAATCAGATGGCCCGTAGCGAAGCAAATGGTCTTGGTTCAACCGATGATAGACCACCTCGTCGAGCACGGCTTGACCGATGTAATACGTGAGCGGCTCATCACCGGAGAAGCTCTGCTTGAAATCGAAGAGCGCATCTTCCCCGGTCGCACCGCCACCAAGATGCACGTATGTCTTCTCTTTCTCGATCGCGCGACGAATCATCTCCCGGAACAAGAAGTGGTTCGGTCGGAGTGCCAAGTAATCCGCATCCGATCCGCCGAGATGATAGTGGGCCCCGTCGTCCCCGAACAACATGAACACGCCCGCCACGATGACGCCTTCATGGACGGCAAACAATAATTCCGTCTCACACGTATCGCTGTTCCATAGGTCCTCGAAGTATCGGTCCGGGAAGTAATAGATGTCGTTCGCAGCACGCCGGTCCATCGTGGCCCGATACAGTCGAATGAACTCACACAGTTCATTCGACTGCCCACGAGCGACCGTCACCTGTTCACGTACAGCTCGCTTCACGTTCCGTTTCGTCATCTTGCTGAAACGTTGCTCAAGCTGTTCGAACGAATCATCAAGTCGGACGTGGACCGTCTGCCGAATCGGGACGGCTTGCCCGAACGCATGCATCAAGTCCGGATCGATGCGACAAGGGTGATAACGAATCGTCTCGGTGACGGTCGCTTGATTCTCGGGACGCTGCAGAAAGAGTCGGCGCGCCTCCTTGACGTCCTCGTTCGTGAAGTTGCCTTCACGGAACGGGCCGCCGTAACCGTACGCCGTCACGAGGTCATCATGGCGATGTGCGATTGGACGACGGATATACGGGTACAGCAAAATCCCATCATCCTTGGCCGCGATATACAACTCAGGCTGCTCGCCGGGTTCACAGTTGGCCAACACATAGTCGTAATGGTCATACGAATCACAGTTGACCTCCCGCAACCAGTTCTCCCACTCCCAACGGTGTTTCACGATTTGATTGAACATCATCCGTTCCCCTCTTCCTAAAGTTCGTCATTGGTTCGAAGCGTGACAGGACAGTCTAAAGTCGTTTCCTAATGTCTTGTTCCCATTCACCGCTGACTATTTGAAAAAGACGGATAGCTTTTTGTTGTTAACAAACATGAAGCGAGTTTGTTCATTCACAATAAAATCATCATGATTTCTTTTTAAATTACGGAAAAAGACGACCGTGCCGAACACGGCAGGTCGTCCTACAAAATTATGAGTTGAAGTCGAGGACACGTTGGGAACGGGACGACTCACGGGCCGTCTCGATGACGCGTGTTGTCAAAAGCGCGTCATCAAGTGGGACGAGCGGACGTCGCGTCGTATAGCTATCCGAGAGCGCTTGATAGAATGTCACATAGCCGCCCGGTTCGATGTCAATCGTCGTTTCCGAATCCGTGACGACCGCTCCGGTCTCACGGTCGGGGCATCTGACCTCTCCGTTCCGGAGACACGCCTCCTGTGGATCGAGCCCGAATTTGAGGAAGCTGCCTTCCGTCCCGTGCACTTCGAACCGCGGCGCCTCGATGGCGATGAACGGGTTCGAGCGAAGATAGACCCGCTTCTCTCCATAATGCAACGTCACATGGAAACCATCATCGGACTGACCCCCGTCACGTTGTACCATGACATCGGCCGATACCTTGTCCGGTGCCCCGAACAAGACGAGTGCTTGGTCGATCAAATGACTGCCGAGGTCGAATAAAATTCCGGCGCCCGGCCCCGCGTTCTCGCGCCAACGGTCACGGACGATCGGACGGAACCGGTCGAACCGGGACTCAAGCACTTTCCAATCGCCGAGGCGTTGGTCTTCGAGCAATCGTTTGACCGTCAAGAAGTCTCCGTCCGTCCGCCGATTATGGAAGACGTTGACGATTCCCTCACTTGCCTGTTCGAGCGCGATCAACGCCTCCCCTTCCTCTGTCGTCACGAACGCCGGCTTCTCGACGAGCACGTCTTTCCCTGCTATCAGGCACCGTTCGACCATGTCTTTATGTAAATGGGATGGCGTCGTGATGACGAACAACGAGGCCTCTGTCGCAAGTGCATCGTCTAGCGTCGCATAAACCATTACGTCGCCGAGGACGGCTCGTACGTCTTCCGGGCGTGATGAGACGATACCGGCAATATGGAAGTCATCGAGCTCCTGTAAAAATGGTAAATGGAATGTCGTCGCGGAAAAACCGAAACCGACAAGTATTGTGTTGATCATCTTGTTTCCTCCCATCAATTCGCTTCTCAGTATATCAAAAAAAGGGGTTGGTTGACCCCTTATGCACTGACACTCTCATCCATATCGTATTCGAACGTGTTGTATCCGTCCCGTGAGTCCACGAAGACGAAGCCAAACCGTGGATAATAACTATTCAAGAACGCATTGTCAGCCACACAGTCGAGCCGAATCGGTTCATGTGTGTCGGCCTCACGCAAGACGTGCTCCATCAGTTGCTGACCGACGCCTCTGCCTTTCAATCGTTCGCTGACGACGATCCGATGGATGTATTGACCGCGTTCGCCATCTTCCCATAAATTGTGGTCCCAGTCATCTGCCGGAAGTAAGGCGATCGAGGCCAATACCGATTCGTCTTGCTCGTACACGTAGACGTGTCCCGAGGAGATGTCCGTCTGCACCCGATCCATGAGGTCTTGCTCCAAATATTCCGTCCATTGATCGCTACCTTGTTGTTTTAGCGCTACGGCTCGTTGTTCGATTAGGTCCGCGATGTGCTTGGCATCGCGTTTCGTCGCGAGTCGAATCATAACGTCCTCCTTTGTATTGCAGTATTTGAAATACAAATATAACGGACCATTTCGACTCTTTTCAACCATCTTGCTCACATCATGTGAACGGGACGACCTCGCCGCCGTTCAATTGATAGCTGTACGTCATCGTCGCGTTCAGACTGTGCGATACGGAACAATAGCGGTCGACCGACAACTCGATGGCACGGCGGACCCGTTCTTCCGGCATATCCCCGTCAAGGACGTACAAGATATGAATCGCTGTGAACTTCTTCGGATGTTCCGTCGCCCGGACGCCGTCGATTTTCATCTCGAACCGCTCGAGCGGCAAACGCATCTTATGCAGAATCGAGACGATATCGATGCCTGTACAGGCCGCCGTCGCCTGCAGGAGCATCTCGGTCGGCCGTGGACCGGTGTTGAGACCACCGACTTCCTCCCCGGCGTCGAGCGTCACATCATGCCCCGACGGCGTCGTCGTCTGGAACGCCATCCCTTGTTTCCAATTCACTTGTAAATGCATCTCTGTCTCCTCCTTATGTTTCGATAGCTTACTATTCCCTTGAATGAGGTATTATTAATCTATGCAGTGAAATTGTCGTTTAGGGAGTTGGTCGCATGGATTGGTCGGTCATTATTAGTTGGGGACTGTATATCGTCCTCGGATTGAATTTATTGTTCGCATTAGCCGTCATATTCGCGGAGCGCCGTGACGTCGGGGCGACGTGGGCATGGCTGCTCGTTTTATTTTTCTTACCAATCCTAGGGTTCATCGTCTACATGTTTCTCGGACGTCAGTTAAAGAAAGATAACTTCTTCAACTTGAGCGTCGAAGAGCGCTCGTTCCACGCCCTTCAAGTCGACAGTCAAATCGAGCAGATTCGCCGGAAAGAGACGATGATTGCTCAACCGTTATTCGAGAAGTACGAGCAACTGCTCGAGATGAACTTACGCTCCTCAAAATCTTTGATTAGTGTCCACAACAAATCTGCCATCATGCACGACGGGGAACAAAAGTTCAAAGCGCTCATGGACGATATTCGGAGCGCCGAGACGGAAATCAACATCCAGTACTATATCATCCAACGGGATGCGCTCGGAAAGGCATTGATCCATGAACTGATTGAACGAGCCAAGGCAGGCGTCAAAGTGCGGCTCCTCTATGACGCGGTCGGTTCGCGCAGCCTCCGCAACTCCGACTTCAAAGAGTTGATTGCCCATAACGGCGAGGTGCGTGTCTTCTTCCCGCCGACGCTCGGTTTAATCAACTTTAAGTTGAACAACCGGAACCACCGGAAAGTCGTCATCATCGACGGTAAAATCGGTTACGTCGGCGGCTTCAACGTCGGGACCGAATACCTCGGCCTCGTCGAGAAGTTTGGTTACTGGCGCGATACGCACCTTCGAGTCGAGGGAGACGTCGTCTACCATTTGCAACACCGGTTCATCCTCGATTGGAACTATTCCGGCAGCAAACATCATGACCCGGAGAACTCGTTCTGTTTCGCCCGCCATGACATCAAGGATATGTCGCCGATGCAAATCGTGACGAGCGGTCCGAACTCAGACACGGAACATTTGAAAAACATGATGATTAAAATGATTATGTCGGCGAAGGAGCGCGTCATCATTCAGACGCCTTACTTCATCCCGGATACGAGTTTCATGGACGCCTGTAAGATGGCGCTCCTGTCCGGTGTCAAGATGGACATCATGATTCCCGGCAAGCCCGACCATCCGTTCGTCATGTGGGCGTCACTGTCATTCCTCGGCGAACTGCTCGACTATGGGGCGAACGTGTATATGTACGGGGAAGGTTTCCTGCACGCCAAGACGCTCGTCGTCGATGATGAGATTTCAACCGTCGGGACGACGAACTTGGATGCCCGCAGCTTCCGCTTGAACTTCGAAGTGAACGCCGTCATCTATGACGAGCGGGTCGCGCTCGAACTCGCCTCATTGTTCGAGTCAGACGTCGCCGTCAGCCGGAAGTACACGATTGACGATTATTCAGCCCGGAAATGGACCGTCCGAATGCGCGAAGGCGTGTCACGATTGCTCAGTCCGATCTTATAACCTCCATTTATTGTAGTCGCCCTGTTATGTCGGATTAGCCATCGACATGACGGGGCGATTTTGTTGGGTCGAAGGTGAACGTTTACCTCACAACAAGCTGTGACGGTTTCTCGTCATATTCTAAATTTTGTTAGCTTTTAAAAGAATAATCGCTAGTTCTTTCCCAATTTAGGGTATAAAGTATCAGTACGAACGTCCTACACTACCGCTACGGTTAGGAAAGGAGGAAGTATGCGTTCACGCATATGTCATACAATGGCTGATCAAGAACGGACTCATCATGACACGCACACCACGAAACCCGATCCTTCCTCATGGGACCAGCTTCCAATCGGCCTGTTCGCCTTCGATCGGCACGGCCAAATCGTGAGCTACAATGAATCATTTGTCCATTTACTTGGGATACTTCCAACCTCGAATCTAATATTCGAGCGATGTAGCTCTTCCTCGTTCGACTTCTTGGGCGCCATCCGGAACGTCTTAAACGGGGAGACAATTCGCATGGCTGGCTGGTATAAGGCGCCGGAGCGGCAACCTCGCTTCATCCGGACGACGATGTCCCCGAGTTTTTCAGCAGATGGAAAACTCGACGGCGGTGTCGGTATTTTAGAAGACGCGACGGAACAACGTCGCTATGAAGAGCGGATGGAGCACTTGTCGTCGCTCGACCCGTTGACAGAGCTGTATAACCGGAAGAAAGTCGGAGACGTCCTCTCGACGACGGCCCAAGAGACGGTCGACAAACGGGCACCCGCCGCCGTCATCATGCTCGACATCGACTATTTCAAACTCGTCAACGACACGTTCGGGCACCCGACCGGTGACCTCGTCTTGCGCTCGATCGCCCAATTGCTCAGGCGCAACATCCGCAAGTCGGACTCTATCGGACGTTGGGGCGGTGAAGAGTTTTTAATCGTCGCCCCCCGGTCGACACTCGCCGACGGCGTCCAGCTCGCCGACAAGCTCCGGCAAAAGATTAACGCCGAGCCGTTCGGTCCCGTCCCGCGCGTCACGTGCTCGTTCGGCGTCAGTTCGCTCGAGGGCGGAAAGACGGTCGAACAGGCGCTCCAAGACGCGGACGAGGCACTTTACGTCGCCAAGAACCGGGGCCGCAATCAAGTGTCGAGCAAACGTTAGTGAAGCATATGTATAAATAACAAAAAAGGGATGATGATCTGCCTCGAACAGATCATCATCCCTTTTTTCATTATACGTTGAAGCGTGATACAAGCTCCTGCAACTCTTCTGCCATATCCGCAAGTGACTTCGCGGATTGCGCAATCTCTTCCATCGAACCGAGTTGGTCCTCCGTCGTCGCCGCCACTTGCTTCGAGGCGACCGAGTTCTCATCGGCGATATGGGCGATTTGCGTCGCTGCGGCCGAGACTTCTTCGACGTTGGCGGCAATCTCTTCAACCGTCGCCGTCACGTCCTCGATTCGCGGCGTGATCGCCTGCGTCTGGGTCATAATCGTTTGGAAACGCTTGGCCGTGTTTTCCGTCGTCTCGAGCCCGGCTTTCGTATGAGCCGACACTTCTTTCATCAACTGGACCGAACGTTCCGTCTCTTGTTTGATATTGTCAATCAACTCGGAAATCTGTTTCGTCGACTGTTGCGATTGTTCGGCGAGTTTCCGTACTTCGCTCGCCACGACGGCGAAGCCTTTCCCGTTCTCACCAGCCCGTGCCGCTTCAATCGCAGCGTTCAAAGCGAGCAAGTTCGTCTGGGTCGCGATGCCGTTGATGACATCAACGATATTGCCGATCTCGTTTGACCGTTCGGCAAGCGAGTAGATGACTTTCCCGAACGTCTCGACCGATGAGTCGATCGCTTGCATCTGGGCCACGTTTTCCGTGACAGCAGTCGTTCCGTTCTCGGCCTCGAGCGCCGTCTCCCGTGACAGCTCTGACACGTCGGTCGAGCTTTCCGCGATGCGCATGATACCACCGGTGATGGCTTGGAGCGATACGGCGTTATCGTCAAGTTGACGTTTCGAGTCATCCGCTCCGGCGGCCATCTGTTGGACCGCTCCGGCGATTTGTTCCGAGGCGGCCGTGTTCTGCGCCGAGTTGGCCATCAGTTCCTGTGACGAGGCGGCGACTTGTCCGATTGATTGATCGAGATTTTGGATGATGGCGCGCAAGGAACGCGTCATCTCGTTGAAACTTGCGGCGACACGACCGACCTCGTCATTCGACTCGACGACGATGTCTTCGGTCAAGTCACCGGCTTGAATTCGTTCGGCCCCGACCGTCAAGCGGTTCAACGGGCGCAAAATCGAGCGTAAGATGACGTAGAGCAGTCCCGCTGCCAAGACGAGCATCAATCCGATCACACCGACGGTCGTCCATAAGATTCCAGACGTCTCATCCGTGATTTCTTCATCATACAGCGTCCCGGCAATTTTCCACCCGGTCAACTCGTTCGTCATGAAATCTATCTGCTTGCCTTCATTCTCGAACTCATAGGCAAAGCGGCCCGCATTTTCCGCATAGAGCGGTTCAATCCATTCGCCTTCCCCTTTTTCCCCAGGCGCCATCGTCGGATGGGTGACGAACTGTTGTAACGCATCAAGAATTGTCACGTAGCCTTCTTTCCCGATTTGAATGCTCGCCGCGACGGCTGCGATATCGTCAACGTCGACGTCCACCGCGATCACCCCGCGACCATCCGTCCCTGTCTGCGACAGCGTGATCATCATCTTGTTCGAGGCTGCATCGACATATGGGTCCGTCACGACGACGTTCCCACCGGCCGCTTCGGCCGCTTCATACCAAGGACGCGTGCGCGGGTCGTAATCATCCGGTAACTCTTGCGCCGGATAAATCGTCATCTCGCCACCAGTCGAGGCGTAGTAAATATTCGTCACGTTCGGATGCGTCTCCAAATACTCGAGAAACTTCTCTTCCAAGTCGAGGTTCTCTGCCCCCGACTCGTAAAGGGACGAATCAATCCGTCCCGCAAAGAACGCGACATCGCGTTGAATCGGTTCAATCAGGTTGGTGATTTCATCATTCATCCGCTCCACTCCCGCGTGGGCCGACTGCATAATTTGTTCGGTGATTTTCTGTTTCGCCTGATTGTAGGCGACAAACCCAATCAATAAAGAAGGAATCAATAATAGCACCAACGACATCGTAATCAATTTTTGTTTGATGGTGATGGTTCGGTCGTTCATTCGTCTCATAAAACAACTCCCATTCTCGAGAAAAACTCGTTATGTTAACCTTTGTATCGGTCAGATGGAGGAGGATGTTGACACCCTAGACAAAAAAACATCACCTTTTTCTATTTTTCATTATTGAAACCCTTTTCATACACAAAAAGACCGTCTGTTCGCAGGAAGCGAACAAACGGACTCAGTCGTTGGTCAAATAGCGGGCCAGATTGTCGAGTGTGGAGCGAAGTCCGGCATCATGGTCTTGTTTCTGAATGCCCGGCGGCACGTTCTCACAGACGATCGTGATGCGCGTCCCTCCATCGAGCGCCTCCAAATACCACGTCTGAATCATCTCACCAGCAAAGGCCGGGTCGGATGACTCGAACGTTCCGATTTGAACGATTTTGAGGCCGGGAACGAGGTCCAAAAAACGGCCGTTCGACACGTCGGTCCGGTCCGTCGTTTTGCCGGAGGCGAAATCAGTTTCTTCATACTTAAGAACGAGCTGGTACGTGCCTCCAATCCAAGGCTCGAACACGGTGGCGCGAGCCGACATGCCTTCCGGCGGTAGCCACTCGACGAGCTCATCAGGGTTGAGAAATGCTTGATAGACCCGTAAAGGTGTTGCCTCAATCCGTGTCGTGGCTGTATCGATACGTCGATTCATTTCGGATCACTCCTTCATCGAATGCTGAGAATTATCCGACTGTATCCTGTTTTCTAGGAATTGATGTAGTGTTACCATCACTTCTGTCAAAACGGTGAGCGTTCTAAACGTATCTTGATTTGACACTCAATTTTTATCACTCGAATCCTCAATTACTTTGCCCTCAGTACGAGTCATTGTTTGAACTCGTCTTCTATCCAACTTGCCTACAGGTGTATACGGCAACTTCTCAACAAAAGTGATTTCTCGGGGGATTTGGTATGCAGCCACTCGCGTGCGTAACCAGCTCAAAAGTGCTTCCTCCGTCATTTTATTATCAGCATATAGCTGTACGAATGCCTTCAGAATGTTGCCAGCGTAGACATCGTCCACACCGATGACAGCGACGTCTTCGACACTCGGATGATTGCACAAAGCAGCTTCGATTTCCGACGGATAGATATTGTTGCCGGCTGAAATGATCAAATCGTCTGTTCGTCCACATAGAAAATAATTACCGTTCTCGTCCCGGTAACCCATATCGCCAGTTTGAATCCAAAGGTTTTGGCTGTTTTTCATGGACCATTTATTCCGAATACAAAATTGCCCAATCCTGCCGGGTTCAACTTCTTTTCCATCCATTAAGACCTGCAAGTGGCTTCCCGGAATTGCTTTTCCGAGCGTATCTGGATGATCATTTAAATCTTCTGGTGTCGCAATGATGTTCAAGCCGGCTTCCGACGTTCCATATAGGTTGTATAAGACGTTCCCCAGATGATGGGTTACTTCACTCACTAAAACCGGATTTAGTTTTGCACCTCCAGACGCAATGCAAGCCAGGGATCCGAGCGCTTCTTGATCGTGCTTCAACATTTTATGGACCATCAACGGAACGACCGTGACCACTTCTACTTGGTGTTGCCGAATGAGGGCGCATGCGCTTTTCGCATCAAAGTTCTCTTGAATGACAACTTTCTTTCCTAAAGCCAGAAATGATAACAGGACAGCGATCCCGTAGCCATGATAAATCGGCGTGGCTATATAGGCCGTGTTGTATGTTGGCAGCTGCAATCGGTTCAGTAAAGCCGCAAACGGATTTAGAAAATTAAACAAGGATGGGCGGTGAACCACTTGTTTGGGCTTTCCAGTTGTACCACCGGTCAACAAGACAACCTTTCCGCTTGAAGAGGCCGTCAGTTTGTCTTTTCGATGTGGAACCGACGTTGACAACCTGTTGATGGATTCATGTGTTTCATGATAACTGACGAGTTTCGCATGTTGATATGAAGATTTTTCAATCAATCCACTAAATTCTTCGTCGTAAATTAGGAAGTCGAAACGATGTTCTTGCACGAGGCGATCGAACTGTAGTTGACTCATCGAACAATTGAGCAAATATATATCTGCGCCGAGCCGTGAGACAGCAAAGATGCCTTGCACGAACGACGCGTGGTTTTTACAGAAGAACGCTACTTTATGGCCTTTACAAATCCCGTACCTCTCCACTAATTGGTGAGCGAGATTTTCACAATGTTTTTGGAGCTCCTCATAATTGAGTGTTCCCCGATGATCCACCAAAGCAATCTTTTGCCCTCCTGTCTTTTCCGTCAATGAAAAAAGAAGCATCAGGTTTACACCGTTTTGACGGATTGCCAAGCAAAGACGTCCTAAGTTCGATGGGGAAAGAAAATTGAGCTGCGACAATATGTTCAATAAATTAAACATGGTCTCTGTCACGCTCCTTTTTCTTTACTAACTTGAGAACGAGAAATGATAACGGTGATCTGAACACAACTGAAGCCCATTGACCTAGAATCAGCCACCACGGTTTATAAACTTTTCGTTTCGTATACAAGGCGTGTCCAATCATTTCCGCCACGTGAACCGGTGACATGGCAGAAGTACTCTGATAAGCAATGGTCGGTTTAATCATGGGTGTTCTCACGAGCGGTAGGTAAATAGAAGTGGTGTATATGTTTTTGACTTTCAGTTCCGGCTCCGCCGAGCGCAACCACGTATCAAACGCGGTTTTAGACGCCTGGTAGGCAGCCCAATAAGGTATGGGGAATAACAAGACGTTGATAGAGGAAACATTGATGATTTGCCCATTATTCTTGGCAAGCATCGGAATGAGCGATAGCAATAACTGGACCGGGGCAAAATAATTAAGTGCCATTGTACGTGTGAAGTCATGGTAACGATCCAGCGACTGGGCAATTGGACGGTTTATGGAGATGCCGGCATTGCTGACGACAACATCTAATCCGTTCGTCAATTGATGCAGAAATGTCAGCAATTCGATTCGTTCCTCTTCGTTTCTCAAATCTGCCGGGAATACCGTCACACGGGCTGAAACCTGTTCAATGTCGTCTTTCATAGCGTTCATGCTTGCTTCGCTGCGGGCCACTAGAATCAGGTGCGCAGTCGTATCCGCTAACAGATAGGCGAACGCCTTGCCGATTCCTGAACTCGCTCCAGTGATCAAGACCGTCTTCCCATCCACTTCTTGTTTCATTTTTTCGAAATGAAAGGAAGGCGAAAAAAATAGAAACCTCTCCAACAGCGTGTAGTTATGCATATAGCCAACACCTTTTTATAAAATATTGTGATTGAATCAGGAATCACTGTTGACTTAATGTTCGAGATACATATCTAAATGCAACAGCTCGTCTCGAAGCGGCGACAAATCTTTTACCGAATGGACCCCCATCATATAGTCGTATCCGAAGAACACCTTGAACGTGTATTGTTTATCTGACTCATTTTCTTTATACTCTAACTCGGCGTAAAGCGTATTACGGAACATAAGGCGAAGCATGTTCGGGACTTGGTCTCGGGACAAGACCTTTCCTGGCTTCACTTTTTTACGAAGTTCTCTCATCCGGATCGGATAAAGCGTATTGAACGCGTGTTTCGAAGAAGGTCGATAGTCATAGTCGCGTCGCTCTAGATAGGAGACGGTCAACGTCTTTACGCCTAAATAGAACATGATTTGCTCAATCGCTTTGACGTAATTCGATTCCATGCGGAGATATTCCTCCAATGTGAAGACGACTCCGTCAAACGTTCGATTGATGTCAGAGATTTCTGTCCATTCGTCAATCTCACCTCTCGTTCCAGGATGATATTTGGTTACGCTATAGATGTTCATCTAGTCACCTGGCCTGTTCTTTTGATATTGGTACTCTAAAAAACGGACACAACGGTTGAGTCGTGTCCGAGCATGCGCCGACGACGGCGTTGTGATTCCCTTTCGTCCACCCGTAGGCGACTTCGCGCAGATTGGGCCAACCCCGTTGCGTTGATGGTTTTCTATCATGTAAACAGACCCGTGTCGATACGCCGCTTCATCACGGATCACTCCGTCTTGAAAAACGGAGACCTCACTGTCGTCAGCTTAGACGGCAAAAACGCATCAATTGCTTCTATGACTTCCTGTAGAACCTCAATCGTACCGAACGTACCGGCATCCCGCTCTAGCCCATGGTTCACTCCCATGAGCAGGTGCGTCTTGAGCGATGTGATGGCCGCTAACGCGTCTACCCGATTCGCCGTATAACAATGGTCCTTGTCACCGATGACGACGAGTTGAGATGCCCGAGTCGTCCTCATCGTCTCTGTCACATCCTCGCGTCCAAGGAGCGGCGTCAACCAAATGACATGTGCCTCGTGGAATATGGGACGAGTCAACTCATGGGCTAACGCGACGGTACCGAGCGACTTCCCGACGAAGATGAACGCTTCGTATTTATGTGTCGACAAGACATGATCGATGACCGTCCTCACATCGTGACGGACGACCGCGTCGATGTCATCGATGTGCGCATAGTCGTCACGGTAATACTGGTAGTTGATTTCCAAAACATCGCTTGAACGTTCTAAGAGCAAGCTCGTCGTAAAATGGAACATCGGGGCAGCGGTCGAATACCGATATCCTGGTAGTAGAATCGCGAGTTGTCGCGAAGGCCTCTCTTGCGTCAGCAATGTATACGAGATTTCCATCCCGTCAAACCCAGGCAGCTTACTTGTCTGTTCTTGCATGGTCATCCCCCTTATCCATAAAAACGGACGCGACCCGCTCAGGCCGCGTCCGTTCATGCTCCGACAATCGCGTCGTGATTCCCTTTCGTCCATCCGTAGGCGACTTCACGGAGGGCAAGTTCCCCGAACAAGCGCTCTTTCGCATCGATGACTTGCCCGTCACGTTGCTCATAGAACGTGCGGTAAGGGTTCAATTCGAGCGCCCAAATGATGAGCCCGTGATTCGACATCGCTTGAATCGCTTGCTCCAGCAATAGCGAACCAATCCCGTTACGCTGATGGTCCTCTAGAATGTAAATCGCATAAATCTCATTCGGATGGTCCGGATATTCGCCCGTCCGTTCTTCCCCGTAAAGAACGAACCCGACGATTTCCTCTTCGACGATGGCGACAAACCCTTCGACTTCTCGTTTCGCGAGGGCGCTGCGGACCTTTTCAGACCACTCGATTGCGTTCGAACCGAGCTTCAAGAGAAAGTCGGCCGGCACAATTCCCCGATAGGTTGTGCGCCATCCGTTCACCCTCACCCGCGCAATCCCGTAAGCGTCTTTTGGCTCGGCTTTCCGTATGAGCATCCGTACCCCCTCCTTAGCGTAAGTTTTACAAGTATTTTACCACAAATCACCCAATCGAAATCAGACTTCTTCCAGATTTGACTGACAATCATTTGACAAAAAACGACCGTAGGAAATCCTACGGTCGTACTGGTCAAGCGACGTTACGCGTTGTTGTAGCTTGCGTCTCCGTCAATGGTTTTTTCAAGAACGAGAGGAGGAGTGCTCCAATCAAGGCTCCGGCGAGAATCGCGAGGGCGTAAAGTCCCATGCTCATGACGACGTTTCCAGCTCCTTCAAGGAGTGGGAAGACGAAGATCCCACCGTGTGGCGCTGGCAATTGGATCGCGAAGAAGGCGGACAATCCACCTGCAATCGCAGATCCGAGAATCGCTGACGGCAATACCCGAATCGGGTCGGCCGCTGCAAAAGGGATGGCCGCTTCCGTGATGAACGAGGCACCCATGATATACGCTGTCTTCCCGGCTTCACGTTCTTGTTTCGAGAACTTTTGACGGGCGAACACAGTCGAAGCGAATGCGACGAGAAGCGGTGGTACCATCCCACCGGCCATGACAGCTGCCATGATTTCTTGGTTACCGGCAGTGAGTGCAGCTGTACCAAAGACGTAGGCTGTTTTGTTGATCGGACCACCCATATCGACGGCCATCATTCCACCGACGATAACACCGAGCAAGATGGCGTTGGCGCCGCTCAGGCTGTTCATGACATCCATCAACCATGTCATGAAGGCTGCGATCGGTTTATTGACAACGAGTAACATGATCATACCGGAAATAAATGACCCAAGTAACGGATAGAGTAATACCGGTTTAATTCCTTCAAGCGAGGCCGGTAGTTTAGAAAGTGCTTTAACCAAGAAGAGGACGACATATCCGGCAAGGAAACCAGCGATGAGTCCGCCGAGGAATCCGGCGCCACCTTGACTGGCTAATAAACCAGCGACAAGACCTGGTGCGAGACCTGGACGATCGGCGATTGACATCGCGATGAAACCGGCAAGAATCGGGACGAGGAAGCTAAAGGCTGCCCCACCGATTGTGTTGAGTTGTGCCGCAAATTCATTGAATGACGGGTCATCCGGGTTTGCCGAGTTGATGCCCCAGAAGAAGCTGATGGCGATCAAGAGACCACCAGCGACGACGAGTGGGAGCATCGCGGATACACCGCTCATCAAGTGCTTATAGATGCCTGTGCGCTGTTCTTTCGTCCCACCTGACGAACCAGTTCCTCGATACACCGGTGCGTCTTGTTTGACGGCCCGGTTGATCAACTCTTCCGGCTTCCGGATGCCTTGGGCGACCGGGACTTCGATGACATGTTTTCCGGCGAACCGGTCCATCTCGACGGCTTTATCGGCCGCGACGATGATGGCAGTTGCTTTCGCGATATCGGTCGCTGTCAATTCGTTTTTGACACCGGTCGAACCGTTCGTCTCGACTTTGATGTCAACTCCCATCGCCTCTGCTTTTTGCTTCAAGCTATCGGCAGCCATGTACGTGTGCGCGATACCCGTTGGACAAGCCGTGACAGCAAGGATGTAAGGTGCATCCGCTTGAACCGGTTTCGAAGCAACAGGAGCCGCCTCAGCCGCTTCTTTTTCTTCGATGGCCCGGATGACATCATCTTCTGATGTGGCCGCATAGAGACGTTCTTGGAACGCTGGATCCATAAGGAAGACAGATAATTTCGAGAGTGTTTCCAAGTGTTCGTTATTGGCGTGCTCTCCGGCGGCGATCATGAAGAACAAGCGGCTGTCTTGGCCGTCGAGTGCTTCGTAATCGATGCCTTCCGAGCGCCCGAAGGCGATGGCCGGTTGTTTGACGGCTTTCGTCTTCGCGTGCGGGATGGCGATCCCTTCACCGAGTCCGGTCGTACTTTGTGCTTCACGTGCGAGAATGGCGTCGCGGTAGCCGTTACGGTCCGATAGTTTGCCAGCGCGGTCGAGCACGTCGACGAGTTCTTCGATGACTTCGGCTTTCGAACGGCTGCGGAGATTCAGTTGAATCGTGTCCTTTTTAAGAAGGTCCGTGATATTCATGTTGTTTCCTCCAATCGAGATAGTGGGGTGACGCTGACTTCGCCGACCAAGCGGTCCACGTCTTCTTTTGTGCACAGCCCGAACGTATATGCAGACGCGCTGCCGGTCGTGACCGCATAGCGGAACGCTTCGGTTGCGTCGTGGTCGAGAATGTTGGCGACGAATCCTGCGACGAGTGAATCGCCTGCGCCGACCGAGTTGACAAGTTTGCCGCTCGGTGTGTTCGCCGTATAGGCGCCTGAACTGTTGACGAGCATCGCACCGTCACCGGCGAATGAAACGATGACGTTTTGGGCACCGCGTTTGACCAACTGCTCCGCATATGGGAGCGCCTGTTCGAACGTCTCGATGTCTGTATCGAACAGTTCACCGAGTTCATGGTGGTTCGGTTTAATCATGAGCGGTTTGAGTGAGAGGACTTCGAGCATCGCTTCCTTCGTCGTATCGACGACGAACTCGGCACCGTTTGCCCGCACCGTCTCAGCGAGCGTGCGGTAGAGTGTATCCGGCAGATTGCCCGGAATGCTTCCGGCGAGGACAACGATGTCGCCCGGTTGAACGTGATCGAACTGACGCGTCAACCGTTCAAGTTCCGTGTCCGAGATGACCGGGCCGCTCGCGTTCAATTCCGTCTCTTCTTGCGCTCGAATTTTGACGTTGATGCGCGTCTGACCATCGACTTCGACGAAATCCGTTTGGACGCCTTTGTCGGTCAGCGCCTTCTTGATGAAGTCTCCCGTCGTGCCGCCGACGAATCCTAACGCGACTGTTTCGACGTCATATTCACGTAAGACGAACGCGACGTTGATGCCTTTTCCTCCGGCCCGCTGCGTCGTCTCTTGAATCCGGTTGACTTCACCGAGGACGACTTCAGGGAGCGTCACGTAATAATCGATTGAGGGGTTCAGTGTTAACGTGTAAATCATTGGGCGTTCACCACCTTTGTAATTGATTGAATTGAACTGACGCTTGTCGAGTCGCTCCATGTGACGAGTGTAGCCGCTTCGAGCGGAGCCACCCGACTGAACGAACGTTTCCCGAATTTTGAATCGTCCGCCAAAATGTACGCCTCGCGAGCCAGTTCGATTGCTGTTTTTTTGACGAGTGCCTCTTCCGGGTCTGGGGTCGTGTACCCGGCCTCTAGGTCGACGCCATTGATGCCAAGAAAAGCGAGGTCGACCCGATAGTTCATCATGCTCTCCCGAGCGTTATAGCCGACGAGTGCCTGTGTCGACCGTTTCAACTCACCGCCGATCACGAACGTCTTGATATCGAGGTCGAACAAGTCGTTGGCGATCGGTAAACTGTTCGTCACGACGATGACGTCTTTTCCATCTAAAAAAGGAACCATCGCTTGCGTCGTCGTCCCGGCATCGAGATAGACGGACATCCCGTCTTCGATGAATGTCGCGGCCTTCCGTGCGATCGCGACTTTTTCATCGACGTGTTGATCTCGTTTCTCCTCGAACGTCGGCTCTTCTTCGTAGCGGGCCACGAGCGTTGCGCCGCCGTGTACCCGTTCGAGATAACCTTCTGCTTCGAGGTCGGTCAAATCCCGGCGAATCGTCGACTCCGACGATGCCGTCAACTCGACCAATTCTTTCAATTTGACAATCTTTTGCTCCGACAGACGTTGCAAAATCAGTTGATGTCGTTGCTTCGTTAACATCATATTCCCTCCGTAGCTCTAATATAAAGCGTTTTCATTTAAAAAACAATCATAAACATTCAAAAACATTCATCTTTTTTTACGTTGTCACAATTATAACATAAAAAACGGTCACTTAGTGACCGTTTTTGACAGTTCATTATCGTTTCATCAACCAATCGTTCAATCGGCGGATGAGTTCGGGATGAAGCGGCGCCTCAATGGCGTCCCGATATTCCTTATGCAACGTGAGGAGCGCGTGCGGACTCGTCCGTTCGACGAGCAAGTGGTTCATGTCATGGATGATGTGGCTGTCGACGTCCCCTTTCGTCCGAATCGAATGGACGTGCTCCGGTGGGACTTGGACGTCGCGGTCGCCGGTCAGGGCGAGCACGGGAACACGCACATGTTCGAGCCGCTCCCGGACGTCATAGGATGCATGCTCGCGAATCCATTTGGCGTTGACGACTTGGCCGCGGTACTTGAAGGCGGCGACGTTCGTCCGTAACGACCGTTCAAGCAAATCGTCTTGGCGCTGGCGAATCTTCTTCGGGACGCCGGTCAATCGATAGAACACGCCCTTGAGTCCTTTCACCGAACCGACTTCAGTTGCGAGTGCGTCGGCTTGCAGCAAGAACATCTTCTTCGAGGAATCGTTGAATCCGGCAAGAAGAATCAGTCCGGCCGCGTTCGTCTCTAGCTGGACCGCCGGGGCGATGACGGCCCCTTCGCTGTGACCGAGCACATACATGTCCCCTGCGTCCGGCTCCTGTTTGATGACGTTGACGACGGTGATCGCATCTGTCACCAGGTCGTGCAGCCCGACTTTATTGAAATCACCGTCCGATTCACCGATGCCTTGTTTGTCATACCGGTAGACGTTGACACCCATCTTAAAGAGCGCCTCGGCCAGTTTTTTATACGTGCCGAATTGGGATGGTCCCAAATTGCCGTCCCGGTCGCTCGGCCCACTCCCGCTGAGCAGGACGACCGTCTTACGGGGTTCGCCGTGGGTCATCCACGTACCGGCCAGTTGTCCATAATTCGTTGTCACGTTCAGTTGTCGTTCCATCGTATCGCCTCCCCTTTCATCATACCGAAGTATTTAAGAGAGGACGAGTGTTTATCCGTAAAGAAAAGACGTTCTTATTAGGAACGTCTCGGGGAAAATCGTTTCATTGAGTGATCAGCCACTGCTTCAGCCATTCAACTTGCTCTTCCATCACTTCATTGGATAGACGATCTAGATTATCGTATTCAGTATGCAAGTCATAAACTGCCAACCGCGAATCGCTCAGGACGGCCAGAGGTAAGTCAGCTTCTCCGTAGCTGTCCAGACTTGAACTGCCTAATATCGTCACATCAAGTGCGTCGAACGGTTCTGTCTCTAAAAAGGAGTGGCGTTTCATCCCGATCGTTCGAATGTAAAGTGGGTCGTCGCCCGTTCCCATGGCATCTAACTGCAGAATCGTCTTTACCGATGGTTGACGCTCTTTCAATCGAGCGAGATAGTCATCACTTGCCTCTTCTCCAAACCCACTACCATTTAAAAAAACGTAGCGGATTGTGGCATCGGTTTTCACACCGTCCATCTTTTCTAATAAATGATAAAGGACGGAAGACCCACTAACGCTTGAGAGGACATGATCCCCTTTCCACGAAGCGTCAAGGCGAGACATGATGACAATTTCTTCATCCCCTTCCCCTTGTTGAACATACTCTATGTACGGTATTTCTTCGCAGTACGGTTCGATGACAATCATTTCGCCATCACGAAAAGCTTTGGCCGCCTCTCCATCGACTCCGGTACCCCCAATCGGTAATGTATAGGAAACAATCACGAAGCCGCTCTCATCCGGTTCATTCGGATGCGGTGTAATGACGTAACCGGCTGCCCCTGCTTCAGCGAGTTTACCTAAGTAACGGTTGGCCGCTTCATCATTATCGATGACCCCGTAATAATCTGACGTATAGGCCGTATGCGACTTTTCGAGAGAAGTGTCTGTCATCGGTAACACAATCACTTTGCCTTCCACTTGTTCGATGGGGTCATCCCAGTTCATATGTAAAAGTTCACCTTTGATCTCCTGTTCGAGCGCCATGCTCGAATATCCTTCAAAATAATCGTCGCCTAGATAAATGTCCGTCCAATAAGTAGAGCGCTCCACGTAATGAACGACACGCTTCGCACTCACTTCTAGCTCTGTACCAAATGTGTCAAAAAACTCAAAACTATCGTAACTATCTGCATCCCGATCTTGTGACGCAAAATATTCAGCCGTTTCATATGGACTTGTTGATGAAAGCGGATTGAAATAAAGAAAAACGGTAAATAGTGCCGACAGTAAGCTGTACATAATTGTCATCTGCGTATCTCCATCAAAAAAACTCACCAATAAATGGTTGTATTATCCTATTATATTAAGTGATCTGACAATTTTATATTTCTTTTTCACAAAAAAACGGCCTCCCTCCGAACGAGGGAAACCGTTTGATTGGTGCAAGACTTATACGCCTTCGTAAGCAGCGTACATGATCTCTTTCAATTCTTCAACGAGCGGCATTTTCGGGTTAGCCGTCGTACATTGGTCTTCGAACGCGTCGACTGCCATCTTGTCGACTTTCGCGTCGAGGTCCGCTTTCTTGATGCCTTGGGCTTTGAACGAGAGTTTGATGTTCAAGCGCTGACCGAGCTCGATGATCGCTTGGATGAGCGACTCGACGCCTTCTTCCGTCGTGCTGGCTGGAAGTCCGAGGTAGCGCGCGATTTCAGCGTAACGCTCGTCGGCGATGAATGACTCATATTTCGGGAACGCCGCGAGTTTCGATGGGCGTGTCGCGTTATAGCGAATGACGTGCGGCATAAGGATCGCGTTCGTCCGTCCGTGTGGGACATGGAACTCGCCACCGATTTTGTGTGCGATCGAGTGGTTGATACCGAGGAACGCGTTCGCGAAAGCCATACCAGCCATTGTTGATGCGTTGTGGACTTTCTGACGTGCTTCGGCGTCACTGCCGTTCTCATACGCTTTCGGGAGGTAATCGAAAATCATCTTCATCGAACGAAGCGCGAGTCCATCCGTATAGTCGTTTGCCATGACCGAAACGTACGCTTCGATGGCGTGTGTCAACACGTCCATTCCTGTATCCGCCGTGATTGAAGCTGGGACCGTCATGACGAACTCAGGGTCGACGATGGCGACGTCCGGTGTAATCGCATAGTCAGCGATCGGGTATTTGACGTTGCGTTTCTTATCCGTGATGACCGTGAACGGTGTCACTTCAGAACCCGTACCTGATGTTGTCGGGATGGCGACGAACATCGACTTGTTACCGAGCGTCGGGAATTTGTACGTCCGCTTGCGGATATCCATGAATTTTTGGCGAAGGTTCGAGAACTTCTCTTCTGGGCGTTCGTAGAAGAGCCACATGCCTTTCGCAGCATCCATTGGTGATCCACCGCCGAGGGCGATAATCATATCTGGTTGGAAGTGACGCATCGCTTCGGCACCGCGCATGACCGTCTCAACTGACGGGTCTGGCTCGACTTGGTCGAAGATGCGGTACTCGACGCCAGCCGGCAAGTTTTTGACGACTTTATCAGCAAATCCGAGTTTGACCATCATTTCATCCGTGACGATCATCGCCCGTTTTTTCGATGTGAGCGATTGAAGGTATTGGACCGAGTTTTTCTCAAAGTAAATCTTTTCAGGGACTTTAAACCATTGCATATTCACGCGACGTCTCGCCACCTTTTTCACGTTGAGTAGATGTTTCGCCGTCACGTTCTCAGAGACGGAGTTTTTACCGTACGACCCACAACCGAGTGTGAGTGATGGTGTCATTTCGTTATAGAGATCACCGATCCCGCCGTGTGCCGTTGGCGAGTTGACGATGATGCGGCAAGCTTTCATCCGGAGTCCGAATGCGAGGATGGCGGCGTCGTCAGTCGAGTGGATGGCTGCCGTATGTCCGAGACCACCGATTTCAAGCATCTTCTCAGCGATGGCGAATCCTTCTTCACGCGATTGGACTTTGTAGGCTCCGAGTACTGGGCTGAGTTTCTCATGTGAGAGCAACTCTGTCGCACCGACCGTCTCGAGTTCGGCGATCAAGATTTTCGTATCGGCCGGGACTGTGAGTCCAGCTCGTTCGGCGATCCAGGCTGCAGGCTTCCCGACGATTTCCGGGTTGACCGCACAAGAGTCTGTTTTAATGACGAGTGTCTCGAGTTTTGCTTTCTCTTCTGGTGAGCAGAAGTAGCAACCGAGCGCCGTCATTTCGGCTTTCACTTCTTCGTACACTTCTTGGTCGACGATAATCGCTTGTTCAGATGCACAGATCATCCCGTTATCGAACGTTTTCGACAAGATGACGTCCGAGATGGCACGTTTTACTTTTGCTGTTTTGTCGATGTAGGCCGGAACGTTACCAGGACCGACGCCAAGGGCTGGTTTACCAGTCGAGTAGGCTGATTTGACCATCGCCGCTCCACCAGTTGCGAGGACCATGGCGACTCCTGGGTGGTTCATGAGCGCTTTCGTCGCGTCGAGTGACGGTTTTTCAACCCATTGAATCAAGTGTTCCGGAGCTCCCGCTTCGATGGCTGCGTCACGAAGGATGCGTGCCGCTTCACTTGAACACTGTTGTGCCGACGGGTGGAAACCGAAGATGATCGGGTTACGTGTTTTGATGGCGATGATTGCTTTGAACATCGTCGTTGATGTCGGGTTCGTGACCGGTGTGACCCCGGCGACGACTCCGACTGGTTCTGCGATGTACGTGATGCCGTTTTGCTCATCGTCCTCGATGACGCCGACCGTCTTCTCGCCACGGAGTGAGTTATAAATATATTCTGTCGCAAAGATGTTTTTGATCATTTTATCTTCAAACACACCGCGACCTGTTTCTTCATATGCATGTTTCGCGAGGGCGACGTGTTGTTCGAGACCGGCTAACGCCATCGCTTGAACAATCGCATCGATTTTCTCTTGGTCGAACGTCATCAATGTCTCGAGCGCCGTGTGGGCTCTAGTGACGAGCGTGTCGACCATCTGTTCTGCTGATGTTTCTACTACTGCTTTCTCTTTAACTGCCATGTTGGTTTCCTCCTCATGAATGAGAGCTTATACTGTTGACTTGATGGAGAGCACGGGGCAATCAGTTGGTTTGAGAAGAGTTTGTGCTTTCCTTCACATTCATAGAATACAACGTTTCTCGCATTTTGTGCGTGACAACAATGTGAACTCTTTCACAATATTTTTTAGGAGAATGAGGATAGGTCTTGCTTTTTCATATGACGCTCAGTAAAATCGAATGCGTTTTCATGAAAATAAAGCATATGCGATATGTAAACGCTTTCATCTATTGTGTCCATGATGAGGCGAATGCGCTGTGCAAAATGTCACGGGATGAGGATTGGTCGTCCACCCTGCGCTCGGTCGTGTATAATGAAGAAAGAACCTAATTAGGAAGTGACATGATTATGCCGAGACAAGACGCAGCCGATCAGTTCGTAAAACTGATCCCATTAATTCGCCGGAAGTTATTACGTCGTTCCGACCTTCCGCAAATCCCAAACTTAAACTTTTCCCACTTTCATCTCCTCATGTTGATTGAAGATGAAGGCGCGGTCACGAACGGACACATCAGTGAGACGTTATCGATTGCCCCGCCGAACGTGACGCCGCTCATCACGAAGCTCGTCGATGAGGGCTACATCACCCGCGTCCCGGACGAACGCGATCGTCGTGTCATCTGGAATCAACTGACCGAAAAGGGCGAACTCGTCCTCCGCGAGCGTCGCGATTCGTTCCGTCGCCTGTTCGAGGACCGTCTCGCGTTTCTGAACGAGGAAGAGACGGACCGCCTAATCGACAGTTTGAAGACGTTGACGGAGATCGTCGAGAAGATGGATAAAAGCGAGGGATGATTTTTGCTCGTCAACATCCACGTCTTCTTATATAATCGAGGATGAATCAATCGAACAATGGAAAGAGAGATGACATGTAATGGGTCGTAAATGGAACAACATTAAAGAGAAAAAGGCGTCAAAAGACGCCAATACGAGTCGCATCTATGCGAAGTTCGGCCGTGAAATCTACGTAGTCGCCCGTCAAGGGGAACCAGATCCAGAATCAAACCAAGCACTCAAGTTCGTCGTCGAACGAGCGAAGACGTACAACGTCCCGCGCGCAATCATCGACCGCGCCATCGACAAAGCGAAGGGCGGCGACGAAGAGAACTTCGATGAGCTCCGCTATGAAGGATTCGGACCGAACGGCTCGATGCTCATCGTCGACACGCTCACGAACAACGTCAACCGGACGGCGTCTGAAGTCCGCGCCGCTTTCGGTAAAAACGGCGGCAACATGGGTGTCAGCGGGTCAGTCGCTTACATGTTCGACGCGACGGCTGTCATCGGTGTCAACGGCATGTCTGCTGACGACGTACTCGAACTCATGATGGAGCACGACCTCGGCGTCCGTGATGTCATCGAAGAAGATGAGACGGTGATCGTCTATGCGGAACCAGAAGCGTTCCATGCCGTCCAGACTGCCTTCAAAGCAGCAGGCATCGAGACGTTTGAGGTCGCCGAGTTGACGATGCTGCCACAAAACGAGATTGCCCTCGACAACGAGTCGAAAGAACAGTTCGAAAAACTACTCGACGTCCTCGAAGACCTCGAAGACGTGCGCCAGGTATACCATAACGTTGAAGGATGACGAACGAGCGATAACTTTTCGGAGTTATCGCTTTTTTTGAACAATCGATTTGACAACCCGAAACACGTATGTTAAATTTCAAAAGTCTTTATCATATTAAAGTGATAACAAGAGAAAGAGTTTTGAATGAAAGGTGTTGGAAATGATGAATGCTGTCTTATTAGCTGTTATCGTATTATTCGCTCTTGCGATCAGTCGAGTTCACATCGTCTTATCGCTCATCCTTGCCGCGGTCGTCGGTGGTCTGGTCGGAGGTCTCGGGTTTAATGAGACGTTGACCGCCTTCAGTGACGGGCTCGGCGGAGGTGCGACGATCGCCCTCAGTTACGCGTTGCTCGGCGCATTTGCCGTCGGTCTATCAAAAACAGGGCTCCCAGACGTCCTGGCTGAAAAGTTAATCAGCATGTCAGGCCGCGACGTCACAGGCAAAAGTGTGACCCGGGTCAAGGCATTGTTGCTATCGTTCCTCTTATTACTAGCAATCAGTTCGCAGAATGCGCTACCGATTCACATCGCGTTCATCCCGATCGTCATCCCGCCGCTCCTCGTGCTGTTTAACGAGTTGAAGCTCGACCGCCGTCTCGTGGCGACGATTCTCACATTCGGTCTCGTCACCCCGTACATGTTACTCCCGGTCGGATTCGGCGGCATTTACTTGAATGAGATTTTGCTGCCGAACGTGGAAACGAACGGCATGACCGTCGGTGATGTCAACATCGTCAGCATCATGGCCATCCCGGCCCTCGGTATGCTCGTCGGTCTCATCACCGCCTTCTTCCACTATCGGAAGCCGCGTTCGTATGAGACGATTCAACTCGGACCAAGCGACTATGAGGTCCGGACGTTGAGCCCGCTCAAGATTTGGCTCACGGCCGTTGTCATCCTCGTCGTGCTCGTCGTACAGCTTCAAACCGAGTCGATGATCGCCTCGGCCGTCACAGGACTCATCTTGTTGACGTTACTTCGCCTCATCCCTTGGTCAGAGGCCGATGACATTTTCACGAGCGGCATGCGCATGATGGCCTTTATCGGTTTCGTCATGATTGCAGCAAGCGGTTTCGCCGCCGTCATCCGCGCGACCGGTGCCATCGAACCACTCGTCAGTGGTGCGAGCGGCATTATGGGTGACTCACAATTTGTAGCCGCCCTCGTCATGCTCCTCGTCGGACTCGTCATCACGCTCGGCATCGGTTCGAGTTTCTCGACGGTTCCAATCATCGCGGCCATCTTCGTCCCGCTTTGCACCCAGTACGGTTTCTCGGTCGAGGCGACAATCGCCATCATCGGGACGGCCGGTGCGCTCGGTGACGCCGGTAGCCCAGCGAGTGACTCGACACTCGGCCCGACGAGCGGCTTGAACGCCGACGGTCAACACGACCACTTGCGTGAGACCGTGTGGCCGACGTTCCTCCACTACAATATCCCGCTCATCATCTTCGGTTTGATTGCCGCCATGGTATTGTAATCACTTCCGATTTCGCCGCGCGTAAATCGTGCCGAGCAAGACGAGCACGAGTAAAAACCAAATCCCGGTATACATGAGGATTTCGATAATCATTGCTAACTCCTCCTAAATATCCATGTAAAAAAGGAGCGACATCGCGTCGCTCCTTTTTATGATGAAGTTTTTAGCTGTTGTTGACAAGTGTTCAAGTATCCGTCGACGGTATCCGCGACTTCGCGACCTTCCCGGATCGCCCAAACGATCAAACTTTGTCCCCGTCTCGCATCCCCTGCGACAAACACACCTTCGACGTTCGACGTATAGTCATGGTTCGCCTCGATGCCGACCTTCCGGAGTTCACGTTCCGGTCGTTCGAATCCGATGGCGACAAGCACGAGATCGGCTGGATATGTCTCGACCGAACCGTCGACGACGAAGAATGTCGCCTGTCCGTCCGGTTTGACGATTTTCTCCATCCGTTCCGTCTCAATCCCGACGACCTGATCCCCTTGTTTGATGACCCGGTTCGAACGAATCAAATACGTACGCGGGTCACGGTCGAAGTGTTCGATTGCTTCCGCATAGGCATAATCGGTCGACAACGTGTCCGGCTGGAGCGGCCATGGCCGTTCCGGTGCCCGGAACATGCCTTTCTCCGGGTGCTTTCCAAACTGTGTCACCGACTTGGCGCCTTGACGGATCGCCGTCGCCACACAGTCCGCGCCCGTGTCACCGCCACCGATGACGATGACGTCTTTCCCGTTCGCGTCGTATCGGGCGTCGAGCGATTTCCCGCCGAGCGTACGCGTCGACTCGGTCAAATAATCCATCGCCGGCTCAACGCCTGTGGCATCATCCCCATCGATGCCGAGCGTACGTTGCTTTTGAGCCCCCGTCGCGAGAATGACGGCATCGTAAGTGTGACGGAGTGACTCAATCGTCACATCGGTCCCGACGTTGACGCCCGTCTTGAAGCGGATCCCCTCCGCCTCGAGTAAACGTACACGACGCCGGACGACATCTTTCTCGAGCTTCATGTTCGGGATGCCATAGAACAACAGGCCGCCCGCCTCATCCGCTTTCTCATAAATCGTGACCGCATGACCGAGCTGATTCAACTGATCGGCCGCCGCGAGCCCGGCCGGCCCGCTACCGATGATGGCGACACGGCGTCCGGTCCGTTTCTCGACGTGACGAGGTTTGACCCAGCCTTCCTCGAACGCCCGGTCGATAATCGTCCGTTCGATCGATTTGATGGCGACCGGGTCCTCACTGATGCCGAGCGTACACGAGCCTTCACACGGCGCCGGACAGACACGACCCGTGAACTCCGGGAAGTTATTCGTCTCCATCAATCGCTCGTAGGCCCGATACCAATCTTGATCCGAGACAAGCTTGTTCCACTCCGGAATCAAGTTATGGATCGGACAACCGATCGTCTCTTGTCCGATCATGTCCCCGACGTGACAGAACGGGGTGCCGCAATCCATGCAGCGCTCGGCTTGTTTGACGATTGGTCCGTCTTCCATGCGGGAAGCGTATTCTTTATAATCATGAACCCGTTCGACGACAGAACGCTCCGGCAATGTCTGTCGTGGGATATCGATAAATTTATGTCTCATACTCCCCCTCCTTCAGTCACGACACGGAATAGTTCGAGGGCACGGTCGGCGTCACTCAATTCCGGACGCGTCGCCTCGATGTGACGCATGACGTCAAGCACGTTCGCATAGTCACGCGGCACGATTTTGACGAAACGTTTGCGTTCTTGCTCGAACCCCTCGAGCACGGCTCTCGCTTTGACACTGTCCGTATGGAACTGGTGCATCTCGAGCAGTGCGTAAATCTGTTCGGCATCCTCGTCGGTCAATTCACGGTCGACCGAGACGAGCTCTTGGTTGACGAGCTGTTCGTACGCTTGGTCCCCGTACAGATAGGCGACCCCGCCCGACATCCCGGCCCCAAAGTTACGTCCGACATCCCCGAGTACGACGACCGTGCCGCCGGTCATATATTCACAGCCATGGTCGCCTACCCCTTCGGTCACGGCGACGGCACCCGAGTTACGGACGGCAAACCGTTCTCCGACGTGACCGTTGAAGAACGCCATCCCGGACGTCGCCCCGTAGAGACAGACGTTCCCAGCGATGACTTGTTCACTCTCTTCGAACGGGGCATGTTTCTCGGCGATGACGGCGAGCTTTCCGCCGCTCAAGCCTTTCCCGACATAGTCGTTGGCGTCGCCGATAACCGAGATGGTGATCCCGTTCGGCAAGAAGGCACCAAGGCTTTGTCCGGCCGAGCCGCTGAGTCGGAGTGAAATCGTGTCCTCGGCGAGTCCGACGTTGCCATGCACTTTCGTCACTTCATGACCGAGCATCGTTCCGACGGCGCGGTCCGTATTGCGGACACGTCCGACGAAGAACGTCGGTTGGAGCGATTTGATGGAACGCGAGACGGCTGGAATCAATTTGCGGTGATCATACGACTGATAGGCCGGATGGGCCAACTCCTCTTTCTCCGGCAAAGCCGTCGGAATCGACAACATCGGCGTCAAATCGAGCGTTTTCGCTTTCGGATGAGCTTGTTTCCAGGCACTCTCCTCCAATAAATCGGTCCGACCGATGACGTCACGAAGCGAGGTCGCTCCGAGCGAGGCTAAAATCTCCCTTACTTCCTCGGCGAGAAACGTCATCAAGTTGACGACATGTTCGGGTTTCCCCATGAACTTCGCACGCAACGCCGGATCTTGGGTCGCGACACCGACAGGACACGTATCGAGGTGACACGCCCGCATCATGATGCAACCGAGCACGACGAGCGGTGCCGTCGCGAATGCGTATTCCTCGGCACCGAAAATGGCGGCGAGGACTATATCGCGTCCGGTCATGAGTTTGCCGTCAGTCTCGAGCGTGACGCGGCCCCGAAGCCCGTTCAACGCGAGCGTCTGGTGCGTCTCGAGCAGACCGAGCTCCCACGGGAGTCCCGTATGCTTGATTGACGTCCGCGGCGACGCCCCGGTTCCACCGTCATAACCGCTGATGACGATCGTATCGGCGTTTGCCTTGGCGACACCGGCTGCAATTGTCCCGACGCCTGACTTCGAGACGAGTTTGACGCTGATTTTCGCGTTCGGATTGACATGCTTCAAGTCGAAGATGAGTTGCGCTAAATCTTCAATCGAATAGATGTCGTGGTGTGGTGGCGGCGAGATGAGACCGACACCTGGGACGGAGCCGCGCACTTCGGCGACCCATGGATATACTTTGTTCCCGGGCAATTGTCCGCCCTCACCCGGTTTCGCCCCTTGCGCCATCTTGATTTGAATCTCATCGGCGTGATACAAGTATTCGGCCGTCACGCCGAAACGTCCACTCGCGACTTGCTTGATGCGACTGACGCGTTCACTGCCGTCCTCGTCAGGGGTGAACCGCTTCCGGTCTTCCCCGCCTTCCCCTGAGTTACTCTTGCCGCCGATTCGGTTCATGGCGATGGCGAGTGTTTCATGGGCCTCTTTTGACAAAGATCCGAACGACATCGCTCCCGTCTTGAAGCGACTGACGATCGATGCGACCGACTCGACCTCGTCGAGCGGAATTGCATCCTGTTGTTTAAATGCGAACAATTGGCGCAAGAATTGACCTGATGACTCATGGAGCTTGACGTAGGCGTCATAATACCGGCGCTCGTTCTCGCGGCAGGCTCGTTGTAAGAGGTGAATCGTCTTCGGATTGAAGGCGTGCTCTTCCCCATCGGCGCGCCACTGGAAGTCGGTCCCGGCCTCGAGTGGTCTCTCGCGCTTATAGGCGGATTCGTGCTGCCGGCGCGACTCGTCTTCAAGTTCGGTGAAACCGACACCGGACAACTGTGACGTCGTCCCACGGAAATGGCGTTCAATCAAGGCGCGGTCGATGCCGACCGCCTCGAAGATTTGGGCACCGCGGTAACTTTGTACGGTCGAGATGCCCATCTTCGACATGATTTTCACGATGCCGTCGACTGAGGCCGTCTGATAGCGGCGGACCGCCTCATCGAACGAGTACGAAAGTTGACCGGCTTCGACCGCCTCGGCGATTGTCGCATAGGCGAGATACGGATAGACGGCGTCGGCGCCGTAACCGATTAAGGCGGCCGCTTGATGGACCTCGCGAACTTCACCGCTCTCAGAGACGAGACTGCAGGATGCCCGTAGATCGACGCGAATCAAGTGCTGGTGGACGGCGCTCAATACGAGGAGCGCTGGCATCGCGAGCATATCTTCATTCATGTTTCGGTCCGACAAGACGATGACGTCGGCACCGTCGCGGATGAGCGCCTCGACTCGCCCGAACAACGCCTCTAACGAAGCCTCCAAATCGTGTGTATATGACGTATCGACCCGTTCGACGCGCAACGTCTCGTTCACTTTTTCGAGTGCGACCGCATCGAGGAACGGGTGCTTGAGCCAGACGCGACGGGCATGACCACGGCCGGTATGGACCGGGTTCGCTTGTGGCCCGAGCCATGTGAATGTCGCCGTGACGATTTTCTCACGCAATGCATCGATCGGCGGGTTCGTGACTTGGGCGAAGTGCTGTTTGAAGTAATGGAACAAAGAGCGTGGCCGCTCAGACAACACCGCGACCGGTTGGTCATGTCCCATCGACCCGATTGGATCCTTTTTCTCGAGGATGAGCGGGACGAGATATTGTTCAATGTCCTCTTTCGTGTATCCGAACGCACGTTGCTTCCGATGCAGGTCGGCGACGAACGGCTCGTCGACCGGTCCATCGCTGAGCTCGGTCATCTGCTTCAACCATTTACCGTAAGGCTCGGCCCGTGCGATCGTCTGTTTGATTTCCGCGTCCGGGATGAGTCGTTTCGACTCCAAGTCGATTAATAACAGCTGCCCAGGACGGAGTCGTTGCTTCGACTTCACGTTCTCGGCTTGTACCGGGATGACGCCGCTCTCTGACGACAAAATGAGCTCACCATCCAGTGTCTCGATATAGCGCATCGGTCGTAGTCCGTTTCGATCCAAGATGGCCCCGATTTGACGGCCGTCCGTGAAGACGACACCGGTCGGCCCATCCCAAGGCTCCATGATCGACGAATGATATTGATAGAAGTCTTTTTTGAACGGGTCTATTTTTACTTCCGCGAACGGCTCAGGGATGAGCATCATCGCCGTATGGGCGATGGAACGTCCGGTGCGTGTGAAGAACTCGAAGGCGTTGTCGAGCATCGACGAGTCGCTTCCCGTCTCTTGAAGGACCGGGAACAGCTGATTGACATCCTCGAACAAATCGGTCGAGGTCACGCCTTCACGAGCCCGCATCGCATCGATGTTTCCGCGGAGCGTATTGATTTCCCCGTTATGGACGATCATGCGGTTCGGATGAGCCCGCTCCCATGACGGGAACGTGTTCGTCGAGAAGCGGGAATGGACGATGCCGAACGTGCTCTTGAAGGACGGCGCCTGTAAATCGAGATAAAAGCGCTCGATTTGTTCCGGCGTGAGCATCCCTTTGTAGACGATCGTCTTCGTCGACAAGCTCGGCATGTACAGGTTCAACGCTTCGGTCTTTTCAATCGTCCGCCGGAGCTGATAGAGTGTCCGCTCGTTTGAGTCATAGTCCGCGAACGGGCACGAGACGAACCATTGGTAGATGGTCGGCTGTGTCACGCGGGCATGCTCACCGATCGCATTTGGATTGACCGGGACTTCGCGCCAGGCGATGGTCGCGAAATCAAATTCGTCGGCAATCGCTTCCATCTGACGTTGCTTATCCTGCAGTCTCGACTCATCCGGTTGGAAAAAGACCATTCCGACGGCATAGCGACCTGGTGTCGGCAAATTCATCGTCTCCAGGAACAGTTCGTGCGGCAGCTCGGTCATGATTCCCGCGCCGTCACCGGCATCGATGACGCCTTGCCCGCCTCGGTGTTCTAGCTTGCAGAGCATCGACAGCGATTTACTAACGATGTCATGTTTTTTCTCTCCATTTAGGTTGACATATAGCCCAATGCCACATGCGTCTTTTTCGAATCGTGAATCGTACAAGCCTGTTCGCTTCATCGAATCAACCCCTCTCTCTCGATCTTGTTTCGTAAATTTTATTTTGTTCTAAATATTCTGATAAATCAAGTGGGTTGTATACTATTCTGCATAACACAAATCGTCAAAGTCATAATTGAAAGCGGATTCATTAGCTTTATCAAGCTATTAATGAAAACCACTTATAATCTATAAAGAATAATTATCCATCAAATATATTAGTATATAGGTTCACAAGAACTTAAATATTCACAAGAAAAAACGATAACCAAATTAGGCTACCGCTTCAACTTCAACCAACTTATTCGACCGTCTTGCGAGAATGGTGTAAAAATGCCCGTGGCTTCTTCCAAATGATCAAGCCTACATAACCGAGCGTGAGCAAAATCAAGGCGCTGACGAGGACGACGTAAAGCGTCGCTTCCTCGATTCGCGCGAAGATGGCAATGTACGCCCAGACGAAGACGAGCGGATAGATGAAGTCACGATGCCACCACATGAAGACGAGTGCTAGGACGACCCCGACCATGAGCATGAGCGACGTCCAAGCAAGCTCGTCGAGTCCGAGCACGGTTGTGGCCCGCTCCCGATTCATGACGACGAACACGTTGACGATCGTCGCGACGGACACCCAGCCGATATATATCGAGAATGGGAACCGGTCGAGCCAGCTCGTCGACGTCCGGAAGGCGATGTAATAGAGCCAGGCGAGCGTCGCCAAGAAAGCGACCATGACGACGAGCGAGGCGATGAACCACTCGTTCGTGAACGTGAGCAACCAAAGGCCGTTCAAGATGCACGAGACAAGAAAGCCCGCTTTCATCCGATTCGCCTGCCGGTTCGCGACCGACCCTTTCTTCAATTGCAAGACGAGCCAGACGGCGAGCGCGATATAAATCACACCCCAAATTGAGAACGCATAGCCAGCCGGTTTGAAATAAATGTCGATGCGGTCCGACACAGCAGCGTTTTCACCGCTCGCGAAGTAGTTGATGACGACCGTCGCCAAAAATGCCAGCCAGTTGATTAAAGGCCATTTTGATAAGTCCATAAGTACGATCCTCCGAAGAAGACCTGACACCTCCTTTTTTAGCATAGTTTTCTATACCCATGTGCCAACGCTCATACACTTCTCGACTTGTTCCTAAATAAATCGTTAGACACATAACAAAACGACCCCGGCCTTAACCGGAGTCGTTTCGAAGAAGCGGCAGTGTCACCACATTCGAGATTGCCCACCTGAGTTCATGGACAAAAGCATCAATTGTTTAGAAATCAATCTCGTCCGGGTCTGGACCGAGACGGTCATGTGTTGCCACGGCATCGATTTTTGCCAAATCGTCTGCATCGAGCGCGAAGTCGAACACATCGAAGTTCTCTTGAATCCGGTGCGGTGTGACCGATTTCGGAAGCGCGACGTTCCCCGTGTCTAAATGCCAGCGAAGCACGACTTGAGCCGGCGTCTTCCCATGTTTCTCAGCAATCTCGGCAAAGGCCGGGATATCGAGAAACTTCCCTTGCATGAGCGGGCTCCATGCCTCGACTTGGATGCCCTCGTCTTGGCAATATTCGACGAGATCAGGTTGCGGGAGTTGCGGATGGAGCTCGATTTGGTTGATGAGCGGCGTCATGAGACCTTCCTGTTTCAACGTCTCGAGATGATGCTCTTTGAAGTTCGACACGCCGATCGCCTTGATTTTACCGGCCTCATAGAGATCGATCAAATCTTTCCATGCCTCGACGAACCCGTCGACTGGCCAGTGGAGCAGACAAAGATCTAAATAGTCAGTCTCGAGTCGAGCGAGTGATTCGTCAAACGCCTCTTTCGTCCGGCGTTGGCGAATGTCTTCGTTCCAAATCTTCGACGTCAAAAAGATATCTTCACGAGCGACGCCTGATTCTTGAATCCCTTTGGCGACACCCTCTTCATTCTTATAGACGGCTGCCGTATCGATATGGCGATATCCGACTTTGAGTGCCTCGGCGACGGCCTGTGGCGCCTCCGTCTCGTTGTCGACTTGCCATACCCCAAAGCCGATCATTGGAATTTTGACACCGTTGCGTAACGTTGCGAGTTGCATACAATCATTCCCCTTTCCAATCTGTTCGAGCTGATTGTATCATACCCGTCATTCTATTTCGAAAAACTAAATCGTCAAATCTTTTCGCGTGAAGCGTCCATAAGATAGGAGCATTGCGACGACGAGAATCCCCGCCAACAAGAAGAAAGAACGAAGCGTGGAATCCCCTTGGATTTGTGCGTTGGCGTCAAACAACGAGAAAATCGACAGCGCATTCAACCAGTCGAGCTGGTCACTAAATCCCGAGAACACGTTCGCCATTAAGAAGAGGGCGAATATCCCTCCCGTGACCATGTAGGACCGCGAACTGTCGTCGAACAGGCTCGCGAGCACATAAGCGAGCGTTCCGAGCACGAGCAGCATCAGACCCGCGTTCAACTGAAGTGTCCACAATAAGCCGAGGTCAATCTGTAAATCAAACAACACGTTGGCGAGCATGAGACTAAGCCCATTCAGTCCGACGAGCAAGGTTGACGCCATCAAGAGCACGATCAGACTGGCCGTCACGTAACCGCTGCGCGAAATCGGTGCGGCCAAATAGAGCATGACCTCGCCAGAGTCGACTGGTTTGGCCATGAGCCGTGAGGCGAATGTGAGCGCGAACAGAATCGCCAACACGTAAAAGATGAGCCCATAGTAATTGCCGGCCAATAAATTCATGACGTTGTCCATCGCCATATTCGGATCGATTTTGAACACATCGAGCAGCTCAGGTGGCAACGAATCCAATTTGCCTTCAATCAGCCCCGTCTCTTGGATAGACGGGAACACCGCCGCCAAAAAGAACAAGTAGAGACTCGTCCCGAGCGAGTAGCCAAAAATCCAGCTCCGGTTTTGTTTGAACAGTGCCGAAATGAGAACCATTTAGTTCGCCTCCCCGTAATATTGCATGAATAGATGCTCAAGCTCGTCGGTGCCGCTCGACAACGATTGGACCTCATGACGAGTGAGCCGATGAATCAAGTCGTTCAACTCCTCGACCGTCGACAAGTTGACAGTGACGACCACTCCGTCCCGCACACCAATTTCTTCGCTCAAGCGCTGAGCTGCCACCTCGTCCTTCAATTCGATTCGATACGTCTTCTGACTATGCCGTTTCAACTCTGTCATCTCCGCTTCGATAATCATCCGACCGTCGCGGATGAGCGCGGCCCGGTCGCATGTCTTCTCCATCTCGGGAAAGTGGTGCGAACTCATCAACACTGCCTTGCCCGCAGCCTTCTCCGAGATCACCCAATCGACGAGCCGTTCCTGCATGAGCGGATCGAGTCCGCTCGTCGGTTCATCGAGAATATACACGGGCACATCTTTCATGAAACACGTGACGATGGCGAGCTTTTGTTTCATCCCTTTCGACATCTTACGCACTTTGAGCGATGTGTCAAAAGCGAACACGTCACGCAACGTCCGTTCGCGCTCAGCACTTGTCGCATGAAGCTTTCGGGTAAGACGGATGACGTCCTCACCGGTCATATCCTGAGGGTAATTGATTTCGCCCGGTAAATAACCGACGAGCGCCTTCACCGTCTCGCTCTCGTTCCAACAGTCGTGACCCATAACGGTGGCAATACCGGAATCGGCGTGGAGCAATCCCATCAAGTGACGAATCGTCGTTGATTTCCCTGCCCCGTTCGGCCCGATGAAACCGAAGACGGTACCAGGTTCGACGGTGAACGACACGTCGAAGATGCCGTGGGATGAATCAAACCGTTTCGTCAATCCTTTCAATTGAATCACTGTCCTCACTCCTTAGTTTTGAAATATATAGTTTATATGATTACAAAACTAGTATATCACGTTATTTTTTGAAATGGAAATGGTATATTGGTTACAAAACTACAAAAGAAGCGAGGATGCCCATGGATGGATTCACAAAACGGACCGAGACGAAGCGACGCGCGATTTTAGACGCTGCCGTTCGACTGATGGCCGTGAAACAGTCCCGTTTCACGGTGAGCGAGCTTGCCCGCGCCGCGTCGGTCTCACCGGTATCGATTTATAATTATTTCGGATCGAAAGAACAAGTAATCATCGCCGTCTTGACCGAGATGACGGAAGAACAGATGGGATGGATTGAGTCACAAATCGCTGACCATGTCCCGTTCGATCAATTGCTGATCGAGATTTTGTCTCGTAAAATTGAGACGGCTGGGCTGTTCGACGAGACGATCACGACAATGATTCAAGCGGACCCATCGTGGCAACAGTTGGCCGGTCGAGGCTACGCCGCATTCCGGCAATTGATTGAATATGGAAAGACGAGCGGGGCCATCGACCCGGAGCTGTCGACCGATTCGTATATACGGTACGTCCAACTCGTGCAGCAGGCGATTTTATCCGACCCGAGCCTGTCGACGTCACCGATGACCGATTCGATGCAAGATTATTTCCGATTTTTCCTTCACGGCATCATCCGGAAACATAACTAAAAAGTCGCCTTCCCCTTCTTATGTATATAGTAAGGGGGTAGGCGACTTTTTATATTTCATTGTTATTTATCGTTCGTTCGGAACACGGATTCCTCGATTGGATAGAGTGACAGGTCAAGCTCGCAGTCCCCGGTCATAACGAGGTCGGCGAGCACTTTCCCGATGAACGGACCGACCGTCAAACCGGACGAGCCGAGACCGTTCGCGACGAGCAACTGCTCCGCTCCCGGAACGCGTCCGAGAATCGGAATCGAGTTCGGGGTGACCGGGCGAAAGCCGACCCGCGTCTCAATCAGTTCGGCCTCAGCGAGTCCAGGGGCCGATTCCAGCCCTTTCGAGAGCACTTCATGAATTCCGATTGCCGTCGGCCGTGCGTCGAACGCCTTGTCACGCTCATGCGTCGAACCGATGACGATTCGCCCTTCTTCAAACCCGAGCAAATAACGACGCCGTGGTGGCATGACGACCGGCCAATCAGACGCATCCGTGTCCGGCAGCTGCACGTGCACGATTTGCGCTTTCTCCCCGGCGACACGGGCCGTATAGCCGATCGGCTCCATCAAATCGGGCAACCACGCCCCACAGGCGAGCACAATCTCATCCGCCTCAAAGCGGACACCGTCGCACTCGACATGATAGCCGTCCGTTTCGACGAGGACGGCCGAACCGTCGACCAAGGTCACGCCACGCTTCACGGCGACCCGTTCGAGGGCCGCTCGCAATTTCTCTCCATCCACACGAGCCCCGCCTTCGACAAGGAGGGCGTCATATTCGTCCGAGAGCGGTGGAAATAGCGCTCTCGCTTCTTCCGCTGTCATCCGGGTCAACTCCCCGATTTCTGGTGCTTCTTCCCGGCGTAGCGCCGTCCGTTCTTGCATCTCGTTCAATTTCTTGTCTTCATGCAAGGCGAGCGTCCCGACACGTTTGTAGCCGGTCTCCGTCTCGCCTTCTTGTTTCAAGTCCTCGACGACCGTCGCATAGTAGTGAGCGCCGCCTTTGGCGAGCGCGTACCATGCCTTATTGCGACGCTGGGCAATCCATGGGCAGACGATGCCTGCCGCGGCGTCGGTGGCACGGCCCTTCTCTTTCCGGTCGATGACGGTGACGTCGGCTTTCCCGGCTAAATGGTAAGCGGTCGAGATGCCGACGATTCCTGATCCAATTACAATCACTTTTTTCATAACAGCTGCGCCTTCATCGGTTCGATGTCGGCTTCACATCCTTTCATAAAAAATCACCGGCCCGAAGGCCGATGATCAGTCGCGCATGGCGAGGCGATACAGTAAATCAAGAATTTCAATATAGAGCCAGATGAGCGTCACAATCAAACCGAACGCTGCGACCCATTCGAGCTCTTTCGGAGCCCGGCTCTCGACTTGACGAGCGATATAGTCGAAATCAAGCACGAGCGCGAGTGAGGCGATGATGACAATCACAAATTGTACGCCGATGGCGAGCGGTGACGAGCCCGTCATGAACGGGAGTCCTGAACCGAAGAAACTCATCCCGATTTGAACGAGATAAAGCAACATGACCGTAAAGATCGCGGCCGTGACGCCGGCACGGAACTTTTGCGTTACTTTGACGAGACCCGTCGAGTAGACGAACCACATCGCGAACGCGACGATGAACGTCGTCAAGACGGCGCGCCCGACGATGCCCGGAAGCATCGCTTCGAAGAAATAGGAAATCAATCCGACGAACACACCTTCGACGATGCCGTACAACGGTGCGACGACGGGTGCCGTTCTCGGTTTGAACGTGATGACGAGCGCCAAAATTAAGCCGAGAATGAGCGAACCAATCATGAGCGGGAACAGCAATGCTTCTCCGATCGTCGGTACGAGCATCCACGTCGTCCCGGCGGCTGCCGTGACGAGCAAGAGTAGTGTGAACACTTTCGACCACGTGCCGGCTTTCGTCATCGGCGTGGTGCTATAAGCTGTTGTCTCCATCGATTTACGGAGAACTGGATTCGATTTAAGTCTCAACTGTCGTTAACCCCTTTATTCTATTTTCAGTGTTTGGCCATGACTTTGATGAATTCCCGCATATAGTCAGGCAGGTCAGGTGGACGGCGGCTCGAGACGATATGGCCATCAACGACGACCGGCTCATCATGCCAAATCGCACCGGCGTTTTCCATATCATCTTTAATGCCCGGTGTGCTCGTGACGTTGACACCATCGAGAATTTTGGCTGAAATCAACACCCAGCCCGCGTGACAGATTTGACCGATCGGCCGCTTCTCGTCATGCATATAACGGACGAACCCTTTCACCGAATCAAATCGGCGCAACAAGTCTGGGGACCAGCCACCTGGGACGAGGATAGCGTCGTATGATGAGATGTCGACATCATCGAACGCGATGTCCGATTTTGCCGGGACGCCGTACTTGCCGATATAGGCGTGATCCGCCTTCTCGCCGGCCAGGATGACGTTTGCGCCTTCCTCGCGCAACCGATGGACCGGATACCATAATTCTAAATCTTCAAAGTCGTCGCTGACGATTTGCAGGACATTCTTACCTTCTAATTGCATCGAATCCCTCCCTTTATTTGTCTTTCACAAGTATACCCCATAAGCCACGTGGCGAAAACAGGGACTGTCCGCCAAGTGCGCATCTCGCTCTCGATTGAATCAATTTGTTTGTGTCACGGTCACGATCACATTTCCAGCCTTTCCTCCGGCATCAACGTATCGGTGCGCCGCGACGATGTCCTCGAGCGGATAAACCGAATCGATGACAGCCTTTAACCGGCCGGCTTCAAACAGCTCGTTCAAGAAAGCCAAATCCTCTTTCCGTTCACTGGCAGGTCCTTGCCCAGCGACAGAACTGAATTTCCCGTGTGCGGCGACATGTTTCCGGGCCATCCGCTTATCGATTTTACCAGCCGCATCGAACACAGCGTCGTATGTGGTCAGTTTCTCGTCGTAGCCGTCTATGGTGTAGTCAATCATCACGTCCGCGCCGAGATTTCTGACAAGTTCGAAGTTTCGCTCCCGACAGACTGCCGTTACGTGAGCCCCGTAATATTTCGCGATTTGAACGGCCATCGAACCGACTGCCCCGGACGCCCCGTAAATTAATACGGTCTTCGCTTGTTCGATGTTCGCTTTACGCAAAAAGTGAAGAGTCGTCGTCCCGCCGAACGGCAAGCTGGCTGCTTCGACAAAACTAGCGTTGTTCGGCATGCGCTCGACACATTTACTCGCTTTGACACACGCATATTCAGCATAGCCGCCGAACCGCATCCCGGTCAGTGCATAGACGCGGTCGCCGACCTTGAACTGCTCGACACGACTGCCCGTCTCGACGACCTCGCCTGCCAAGACGACACCGAGAATCGGTTGGCGCGGTGCCTTGAAACCGACGACGATTCGCATCGGCAGCTTGCCTAGAGCCGGTACATCGAGTGACCGCAACCGCCGGTCACCTGAATGGACGGCTGTCGTATGGACTTGAATCAATAACTCGTCCGATTTTGGCACAGGCTTGTCGACCTCTTGGAGTTGCAACACGTCCGGTGGTCCATATGCGGTACAAATCACTGCTTTCATCATGTTCCTCCTCACAAGACTGAACAAAACAATGAGCTGTCACGACAAAGGATTTTTGCACGGTTTAATCTACTATTGTCACATCTTCAACTTGTGAAACGTCAGCGTATAAAAAAATTGAAATACACTTATCTGTGACGTAGCTCTACTATATATTGTGTCATTTACTGATATTTTATATGAAATCTTACTATTTTTTGATAGGGTAAAGAAGAATGAACGAAGGAGGTATTTCTACTATGAAACAATACCATGATTTATGCACCCATATCCTCGAGCACGGTGTCGTCAAAGAGGACCGCACCGGGACCGGGACGACGAGCGTGTTCGGTTACCAGATGCGGTTCAATCTTCAGGACGGATTCCCCCTGGTCACGACGAAAAAACTACATACCCGCTCAATCATCCATGAACTGCTCTGGTTCATCACCGGCGATACGAACGTCAAGTATCTTCAAGATAACGGTGTCCGCATTTGGAACGAGTGGGCAGACGAAGACGGCAATCTCGGCCCTGTCTACGGGGCGCAGTGGCGCTCGTTCCCGAAACCAGACGGCACGAGTGTCGACCAACTCGCGCAAGTGATCGAGCAGATTAAGACGAACCCTGATTCGCGTCGCCTCATCGTCTCGGCATGGAATCCAGGGCAACTCGAGGACATGGCGCTCCCGCCGTGCCACCTGTTGTTCCAATTTTACGTCGCGGACGGCAAACTATCATGCCAGCTCTATCAACGTAGCGCTGACACGTTCCTCGGCGTACCATTCAACATCGCGTCATACGCCTTGCTCACGCACATGGTCGCCCATGTGACCGGCCTTGAGGTTGGCGACTTTGTCCATACGCTCGGCGACGCCCACATTTACCATAACCACCTCGAACAAGTGAACCTTCAATTGACACGTGAGCCACGCCCGCTCCCGACATTGAATATCTTGCGAGATGTGACGTCGATCGAGGACTTCCGTTTCGAGGACTTCGAAATCGTCGGCTATGACCCGCATCCTCATATCAAAGGAGCGGTCAGCGTATGATCGTCCACGTCGTCGCCATCGGAAGCAATCGAGAAATCGGGAAAGATAACGCCTTGTTGTGGCGCCTGCCCGATGACTTGAAGCAGTTCAAAGCCATCACGACGGGCCAAACGGTCGTCATGGGTCGTAAAACGTTCGAATCGATCGGTCGTCCGTTACCGAACCGCCGCAATATCGTCGTCACGTCAGAACGATCGTTTTCAGCTGAAGGTGTCGATGTCTGGCACGACCTCGAGTCGCTCAACACCGAGACGACAGACCTTTACATCATCGGCGGCGCGACGCTTTATGAGCAAACACTCTCGATGACGGACCGGTTCTATGTTACTGAGGTCGACGGCACGTTCGAGGCGGACACGTATTATCCACCGCTGCCGGACGGGCTCACCGTGACGGACGAACAGTTCCATCCGGTCGACGAGCGGCATGCCTATAGCTTCACTTTCCGTCAATATGACAAAAGGGACATCGACTGAGTCGACGTCCCTTTTTAGTCGGGCAATTTTTCGAGCCATTGCTCAATTTTTTCAGTGATGACATCATGATGGTCCTGTTCGGCCAAGTCGTCGTATAGCGTACCGAGCTCGAGTGCCGTCCGTTTCGACAACGCTAACACATGACTGTACTTGCCACGCTGCTCTTTGACGGCCGAGAGCGTCCCTCTCGTCTCCGTCGTACTCGATTCGTCTAAAATGAACATCTCCATATGATCGTTACAGGCGTAACGGTCGTAAGGACGATAGATGACCTCGTAACGTCGATGCTGTTTCGGCAACTGTTCGGCGAGCATGGTGTACTTCTCCGGGCTCATCGTCACGTAAGCGAGCCGTTTTTCTTCCCGGACCGCCGTCGAATAACGGATGATTCGATTGCGACCGTCACGCTTCGCCTTGTAGAGCGCCTCGTCGGCGTAAGCGCACCACTCCCCGAGTGTCATCCCGGTCTGACAGACACGCGTATAGCCGATGGACACCGTCACGTGATGCTCGTATGTAAACGTCATCTCTTCGATTCGGCTGCGGACCCGTTCGAGCACCGCATCGACGACGTGGCGCTCGGACACGTTCAAAATGATGAGGAATTCTTCCCCGCCGTAACGAATCAACTCGTCACTCGAGCGAATCGCCAAACGAACCTCCTCGGCGACGCGATGCAGCACCTCGTCCCCATACGCATGACCAAACGTATCGTTCAACTGCTTGAAATGGTCGATGTCGAGCAGCGCGAGGGTGAAGCTTTCACCGGACCGCTCTAGACGGGACATGAAGCGACTGAACGTCGCTTTCAAATATTTACGGTTGAAGGCGCCTGTCAATTCGTCGACGAGCAGCGCATTCGAGACGAGCCGTGCCTTCTCGATATGATGTCCGAGCCGCACGAGCCGCTCTTCCATCGGGATCCATTCTTCCCAATAATCATCGAACCCATACGAGTAGGCGGCGAGTCGATAATGTTCATTCGTTCCGATCACGATGAGCGGGACGTACAGCTTCTTCATCTTGCTGACGAACGATTGGATTGCCCGCTCCGGGAAGCGTGCCCACAGTTCGACATCCATGATGATCGCCTTCGGCACATCTTCATAATCGTATTCGACGGCTTCTTCTAACGTCTGTAAAAAGACAGGACGCGCCCCGAGCTTTTCCACCCGCGGCTTATAACGGCTGAACGTCGCAAAATTGTTCGACAAAATCAAGACGAGGTCCTCGTCTTCTTGCTCGATGCCGAGGATCGTATGGATATATCGTTTCACCGGGGCAATTAAGGCCATCGCTTCTGCTTGCGTCAGGACGGCCGGCAACTCACGCACGTCAGATTCGACACGACTGAAGATTTCAAGCAAGTGCATGAATCGTCGCTGTTTCACTTCTTGTTTCATCCAATCCAATAAAAACTCGATGTCTGTTGTTTGAATCTGTCTCGCGCTCGTGATTTGCGCCAAAATCTTATGTATACGATCTGTGAGTTGCTGCTTCATTCCCGACCCCCCAGTTTCGTTCTCCCGATATTCGCTACTGACTATGATTATGCGACTTCATCCACGAAAATACAACTATTTACTTATTTTTTCCCTATTGTTTTACAAAAAGTTAGTGCTTACGACCTAATAGACAATAATTAAAGAGCGGTCATGGACCGCCCTTCCCTTATTTACCAACTTTTAGGTTAGGAGATGTCATCTCTTCCGGACGAATCCATTGATCGAACTGCTCTTCCGTCAATAGTCCAGTCTCGAGCGCCGCTTCCTTCAACGACGTCCCATTTTTATGGGCGAGCTTCGCGATTTTGGCTGCGTTCTCGTAACCGATATGCGGGTTGAGTGCCGTCACGAGCATGAGCGACCGTTCCACGTTGTGTGCGATGACGTCCAAATCCGGTTCGATGCCGACGGCGCAATGCAAGTCGAACGAATGTAGACTGTCCGTCAACAGACGGCACGTCTGGAGGAAGTTGTACATGATGACAGGCTTGAACACGTTCAACTCGAAGTTTCCTTGGCTCGCCCCGAATCCGATTGTCGCATCATTGCCGAGCACTTGAGCCGCGACCATCGTCAACGCCTCGCTCTGCGTCGGGTTGACTTTTCCAGGCATGATCGAGCTGCCCGGTTCGTTTTCCGGAATCAAAATTTCGCCGATACCGGCACGCGGACCAGAAGCGAGCCAACGGACGTCGTTGGCGATCTTCATCGCGTCCATGGCGAGTGCTTTCAAGGCACCATGTGTGAATACGAGCTGATCGTGGCTCGTGAGCGCATGGAACTTGTTGACGGCCGTGATGAACTGTTTGCCGGTCTCTTGGGAGATTTTCTCGGCCACAACTTCGCCGAACTGCGGATGGGCGTTGATGCCCGTCCCGACTGCCGTTCCGCCGAGAGCGAGCTCTGTCAACGGTTCGAGCGTACGCTCAATCATCTGTTTCGACAGCTCGAGCATACGGACCCAACCGCTAATCTCTTGACCGAGCGTAACCGGCGTCGCGTCTTGCAAGTGCGTCCGACCGATCTTCACGATGTCCATGAATGACTCGGCTTTCTTCGCGAGCGTCGCGTGGAGCGCCTCGATTGACGGCAACACATGATCCTCGACTGCTAGGATGGCCGCAATGTGCATCGCCGTCGGATACGTGTCGTTCGAGCTTTGCGACTTGTTGACGTCGTCATTCGGATGGATCGTAAGCGTCTGACCACGCTCCTTCAACTTATCGTTCGCCAAGTGGGCGATGACTTCGTTGACGTTCATGTTCGACTGTGTCCCTGAACCCGTCTGCCAGACGACGAGTGGAAACTCGGCGTCATGTTGCCCAGCGACGATCTCATCTGCGACTTCGGCGATGACGTCGGCTTTCGCTTGCTCCAACACACCGAGCTCAGCGTTGGCGAGTGCGGCACCTTTTTTCAAAATCGCGAAGGCATGCACGACCTCAAGCGGCATTTTTTCCGTCCCGATTTTAAAGTTCTCTAGACTGCGCTGTGTTTGGGCTCCCCATTTGGCTGAAGCCGGAACGTTGATTTCCCCCATCGTGTCCCGTTCGATCCGATATTCCATGAAAATTCCCCCTCTTTTTTTGACTACGCTTTCATTTTAGCGAAACTTTTGCAAAAAAGAAATCATTCCCCTGCAATTGACAAAAAGTCGGGCCCGCGCCCGACTTTTAGCCTGTCATCAATGCCCGTTTCGCCACGTCGTGAGCCCGGTTCTCTGCTCGCGGAATCCATTTGATGAACTTATTCGGCAATTCGTCATACAGCGTTAGCACCTTGACGAACAACGGACGCATCGATTGGTCTTTGAGGAAGCGCTGTTCAAGCGCCCGTACGACCGTCTCGGCGTCTGAATAGAACATAAATGTCAATTCGCCCGTCAGTTCGTGTGCTTGTTCGAGGGCGAACGCGAGCGCGGCGAGCTCCGCCTGAACGCTGGTCAACCCGACGCGTTTGGCGATATACGTGGACACCGTGCCGTCGGTCGTCTTGATCCAGACGCCAAGACCGTTCTCACCCGCCTCCTGGTTCGTCGCCGCATCAAAATAAATGTGAACCAAAGCGATACGCCTCCCAATCGGTCTCAATCGGTGCATGAATATCGATGAGCGAGAGACGTTTCGACAAGAGCGCCACTTCTTCTTGCCCGTCGAGTTTCTTCGCATACTTCTGATGCGCCTCTTGGAGCGCTTCTTGTCTCACGATGTCGTATAGTGTTTCGACCGTGTCATACGACTGGACAAGAATGGTCGCTGTCTTCGGTCCAATGCCGCGGACACCGGGAATATTATCTGAGGCGTCGCCTTGGAGCGCCTTCACATCGACGAACTGCTCTGGTCGGACGCCGTACGTCGCAACGAACACTTCCCGATTCATGATCATCTCTTCCCCTTTTTTCGGAACGATTTGAAACACGTTCGGGGAAAGCAACTGATGCAAATCGCGGTCTGACGAATACATATACGATTCGCCCGGGAACGCGGTCGCGACGGCCCCAATCAAGTCATCGGCTTCGTACCCGGCGAGCTCAGACTGAAAAATCCCGCGCTCGGTCAACGCTGCCCGCAACTTGACGTAATCGTGGAACAACGGTTCCGGTAAGCCGGTGCGAGTCGCTTTATAGTCCGGAAAGAGGGCGTAACGATGCGTCGTTTCGCGTGGTCCGTCCCAAAAGAAGGCGATATGCGTGAAGTCGTTCGTCCACCCGTCAACTTTTCGAAGTAACCCCTTCAACGTCACATCGGGGTCGAGAGCCCGACGACGCTCTGTGGCAAAATAATAACGTGACAGGAGGTTAAACCCGTCGACCAACATCAATTTCATCATGCATTCACCTCACAAGCTTGTAATCCGCGCGTGAGCGCGTCCCGGTCGAGATTCTTTCCAATCCAGACGAAGACGGAACGCGAGTCGTCGCTCGGTTCGTTCGCGAACGTCGCCCCCATCAGTTGATTCGTCGCTTGGACGACGAATTTTGATGTTTCTCCGTCTAAACGGACAATCGCCTTCAAGCGATAGACATCATCTTCATAGTGCATGAGCACTTCTCGGACGTATTGAGTGACGCGTTCCCGTTTGAGCGGCACGTCCGTCGTGAGCGTGATGGCCCGAAGTGATGAGACCGAGGAGTGCCCGGCCGTCAGTTGCCCGAGGAGCTGTTCGTCGATTCGTGAGAGCTGGAACGTATTCTCCGTCAAGTCATAGTCGCCGACCGTCTGAACCGTCTCGATGACTCGAACGGTCGGATTCAGCGCATTAATCCGCTCATGCGCCTGTTCGAGCGCATCCGCATCGACGAGGTCGACTTTATTCAACAAAATTACGTCCGCATAGGCGATTTGATGAATTCCTTCAATAAATAGCTCACGGTCCAGTTGACTGGCATCGACGACCGTCAAAATCGCCGTCAACTTGAAACGCGTGCGTAAGTAGTCGTCATAATAAATCGTCTGAATGATCGGTGCCGGGTCGGCCACACCGGTCGTCTCGATGACGATGCGGTCGAACGTATCCTTTGATGCGAGCTGATAGAACGTCTTGCTTAAATCGCTTTGAATCGAGCAACAGATGCAACCGTTCGACAACTCGATCTGCTCTTGGTCCATCTTGACGATCAACTGTTCGTCGATATTCACCGACCCGAGCTCGTTGACGATGACGAGCAGCCGCTCGTCCGTCGCTTCTAGCAAGCGATTCATATAGGTCGTTTTTCCGGCGCCTAAAAAACCGGTCACCAATTGCACGGGAATCATGTACTGCACCTCACCTTATAAATTTTCGTGAACTCGCGCCCATTTCTCATAGCGCGCATCCAGCAAGTCAATCAAATGAAGCATCCACGCTTCTGTCGTGACCGGTAACACGCTCGAGCCCCACTCGCGCTTGCCGTGGTGGGATAAAATCATATGCCAAATCCGATGATGGGCGTCGAGCGACAACGTGACGCTTGCGGCCTGTTGACTCTTCTCGAACAACAGTCCGCCGTACGGCATATGTCCGATCAAGCTTCCCATCGGATTGATCGAGATGCCGGTCGTCTCACTCGTACCGTTGACCGAGAACAGTTGCTCGAACCGTTTCGGGGACGACAGCAAGTGACTGTACTCGAACAACTTGCCGATATCATGGAATAAAATCCCGAGCGCGAGTTCGTCCCAACGGAGCGGCTCCTTCAATTCTGCGATGGCCTCGCAGGCCGCATAGAGCGACTCAAACGTGCCCCGGAACGCCTGTTCAACTTTTACACCGTTCATCGTATTCCATACGTCTACTTTGTGCAACTGCTCGGCTTCTTTGATGACCCGAAACGCCATCGCCAAATGGTCGTCCTGTTCTTGGATGCGATAACCGAGTCGAAGCATACAGACCGTGTGCTTCAAGAGGCCGCCGACATAGTTATGATGATGATACAGTGCAGCCGGTGCGAGAACGAAATCGTCCCAATAGCGGTCGAGTAGCGACATCGCGATTGCTTGATAGTCAGGCGAGAGCGTCGACAGAATCGCGAACAGCTCGTCGGCGTATTGATCCATCGTCTCGTCTCCAGGAAGACCTGGCAACAATGAGACGGCCTCGTCCCGGGCAATCGGTTTGGCCCGGTCGATTGTGATTGACTTGGCGCCGTCCGGTTTCGGATAGACATCGATTTTCCCTTCAAGCTCGATCACACCAGACTCGTAAATCGGTAACAGCTGCTCTTCGTTGCCACGCAACCATTGCTTGGCACGGATGAGTCCGCTCGATGTCGTCAAATTCAGTTGCAGCCATTTGGCACCCGATTTGCCTTCTCTCACTTCGACTGTACTGACGAGCGCTTTCGTCTGGACCGGTGTCCCGTCCGTAAGGTCAGTCAATCGCGTCGACGCTTTTTCGACGGTCGGGAGTTGGAACCGAGTCCGGTCGAAGCCGCTCCCCGTGATCGGATCAATCTGTTGGTAATAATTCATATACAATCCCCTCCTTCTTCTCTTTGCCCATTGTATCGTGTTTTCCACTTCGAGGCGAACATACTTTCGTTATAGGTCATGAAGTTTCCTAAATTATATTGAAAGCGCTTACTAGAATTGATACGATAAAGATAGCTAGATAAAGGGGGAACTCACATGATTTCATTGGTAGATACGTACGAACGATTGATCGCAACAGGGGAAGCGACACGTTATGCCACTACGCACTCAACAATCGACAGTATATTACAAGCATCGACTTGCCCGGTCTCACATCACGAACTCGTCGCGGCGGTCTCAGGACATGCCGGCAACCCATATACGCCGGACCAGCTCGTCGACTCGGTCATCGAGCATGAGATGAAAGGCGCGATGGCCGTCCTCGTCGTTGCCGGCTATCCGATTCAAACACCGCTCGCCAAGGCCGTCGTCTTATCGGCGTTCGCCCGGACGAACCGGATGAATATCGAGAAGCTGAAAGAACTTGGTCATGCCGACCTACTCGTGCGCATCCAGTCGGCCGAACGGTCATGGAAACGAACGTATACACACTTATACCGCTCGGCACCGAGCCAGCTCTGTGACCAACTCGACTCACTCCTCGGCGGTTGTGCCGTCCATCGTGTGCTCGAAGCCATCGATTTCGATTCGAACGTAAAAACGGCATAAAAAAGAGCGGTCCCCGGGCCGCTTCTTTTTTTTATGCCGTTCATTAGCCTTCTGTCACTTCAACCGCTTCCGGTTCGAACAATGTGACGTTCCGTGCTGGTGAGAACGTTGAAATCGCATGTTTATAAATCAACTGTTGGCGCCCTTCCGATTCGACGATGACCGTGAAGTTGTCAAACGATTTAATGACTCCCCGAATTTGAAACCCGCTGACTAAAAACACGGTCGTCGGCACCATTTCTTTACGTAATTGATTCAAAAAATGGTCTTGAATGTTATAGCTAGCCTTCATGTTGCATTCCCCCTAGTCTATGTCTCTTTGAAATAATCGGAATTTTCGAAAAAACTCCTCAACTTCATCATAAATATTTTGATACGATAGTTCAAATGATTTTCGTCCCATATCGACCCAAATCCCATTAAATTGATGACGGAACCATGTCAATTGACGTTTTGCGAACTTGCGCGTGTGCTGTTTGAGCGTCTCGCTCATCTGCTCTCGGGTCATCAATCCATCAAGATACGGAACGACTTCCTTGTAACCGATGGCGCGCATCGCTTGCGTGTCCCGGTAACCAGCCGCGAGCAAGCGCTCGACTTCCTCGATGAGGCCCGCTTCGAGCATCAAGTCGACACGATGGTTGATGCGCGAGTAGAGCACGTCCCGGTCCGCATGCAAGATGAACAGTTTATAGGCGTAATGTTCCGACGGGAGGCTGTCCATCGCCTGGGCGTCGCCTTGGAGCGCGACTTCAAGGGCCCGGATGACGCGGCGGACGTTATTCGGATGAATGCTCTCGGCCCGTTTTGGATCGAGCGATTGCAGACGCGCATGCAGCGCCTCAGGTCCATCCGTCTCAGCTTCTAACTCGAGCGCTTCTCGCAATTCGTGATTGACCGGTCGTTCTGTGAACTCATAGTCATAGAGAATCGCACGGATGTAGAGACCTGTCCCGCCGACCAGAATGGGCAATTTTCCGCGCGCATAAATATCATCGATCGCCGCCCGGGCCAACTTTTGGAAAGTGGCGACGCTCATCGCCTCGTCCGGGTCGCATATATCAATCAAATGATGCGGAACCCCTTCCGCCTCCTCGACCGTCACTTTTGCCGAACCGATATCCATCCCGCGGTACACTTGGACCGAGTCGCCCGATACGATTTCACCGTTGAACGCTTTGGCGAGCTCAATCCCTGTCTTCGTCTTTCCGACAGCCGTCGGTCCGACGAGGACGATGACTGGTGTCTTTTCCATCCTTGTCACTCCTCAAACGAAAGACCGTCCCTTAAAGGAAACGGCCCGTTAAATTCTTCTTTTAATTGTATCATCAAACACGACCGCAAACAGCATCCATCCGCATAATAATAGTCCCATCAGTAAAATTAAGCCGTCACTCATCCGAGGTCGCCTCCTTTACGTATCTCATTCCCACTTTTCACATTTTAGACACAAATGAATGCGCAAAAAAACGACGCTCCCAAAGGAGCACCGTTCATTGTGTCACTTCTACTAAACGGCGCTGGCGCCACATCGTCAATCCAAAATAAAGGATCGCGGTGCCGCTCGCGGCCCACCACATAACGCCATAGAGCGGCGTCATCAAATTCGCGAGACCGAACAGTGCCGGAATAATCAACGTCAACCAGGCGAGCACGAATGCGACCCGGGCCGTCAATCCGTCAATCTGCCGCCCTAGGCCCATCCCCATGAAGAACAGTCCCCACAAGAGCGACCAGAACAACCACGTGACTGCTCCCATCACATCGCCCGTCGTGAATCCGATCACCGCATAGAAGACGGCCGAAATCGATACGAAGAGCGAGAACCATCCGACGCCCCGACCGTCCAAATCGAACAGGAACGTCACACCGACGTACAAATACGTGAACGCGAACAAGTAGATGCTCGCATATCCAAACATCTCCGCCGAACTCGCCCCGATGACGAGCCACGTCGCGATAAACGTCTGCAACAGGCCTGTGAACAGACTAAACACACCCGCACTCTTAACGTCCACTTTTCCAAACAAAACGAGGCTGTTGATGAACAGTGCCACGCCTCCAAATAATAAACTTATATTTCCCACACTCATTGCTCCTTCGTACAGATGTCTGACGTCTAATTTTATCTACGTCCACTGTAACGTGAATTCGCTTTCAGTGCAAGCGGAGAAATGGACGTTCACCGACTCGACAAACGTCACTCGTTTTCGAGCGTCGCAATCGCCTCGTCGATGCGTTCCTGTTCGTCTTCGGTGAACGTCGGAAACTGCGGATCAATGTCTTCTAACACGTCAATCATAACCGTCGAGACGATATAACGGGCATACCAGTCATCATCTGCCGGTAGCACATACCACGGGGAGAGTTCTGTCGCTGTGTTCGATAACATCTCCTCAAAGATGGCTTGATAATCGTCCCAATGCTTGCGTTCTTCGACGTCGCTGAACGAGAATTCCCAGTTTTTACTCGGATCTTTCAGACGTTCGAGCAAACGATCGCGCTGGACTTCTTTTGAGACGTTAAAGAAAAATTTGATGACCTTAAACCCGTTCTCATCTAAATATTGTTCAAAGTCATTGATTTGGCGATAGCGGACTTTCCATACCGATTCTTTATCCTCCTCATCCGGAATGACCTCTTCTCCGAGCAAATCATGGACGCGCGGGGCGATCACTTCCTCATAATGGGAGCGGTTCAAAATACCGACTTGGCCTCGCTCCGGCATGAGGTCATGCATCCGCCATAGATAGTCATGTTTCTTTTCCGTATCCGATGGTTTTTGGAACGCGTTCGTCTTCAACCCTTGCGCGTTCAGATTGGAAAAGATATAACTGATTGCCTCATCTTTACCGCCCGCATCGAGCGCCTGTAAGACGACGACGACACCTTTTTTGGCTTCGGCATATAGTTTCCAATGCAACTCTTTCAATCTTTCGACGCTCTCCGGAATCAGCTCGTTTTGCAACGTCTCGTCCGATGGGCGGTCCTTGATCGTGGTTGGGTAATCGTCCAGACGAATCCCGTTTTTATGGTCAATGCGAAATGATTGAATGTCCATATATCCTCCTTGATTGCGACAAATTTTACGTACAATCTGTATTTACCCTATTCTTTCAAAAAATAGCGACAAAAAAATCCTTTCCGCCGAAGCGAAAAGGATTGAATCACGTTTAGTTGATGCCGACCGCGTCGAACGATTTCGCCGCCGCGACCGCTTGTGTACTCGTTGAACCGTACAAGTCTTTAGCTGACTGTACGACTGCTTGACGTAGGCTCGAGAAGTTCGATGTCGGTGTCAAGTAGACGGTGAGTGCACGGTAGTATACATCCCCCATTTGCTTGACGCCGATGCCTTGAACCGATACGCCGTAGTGTGAGCCACCGCTCGCGAACAAGTAGGCCGCCTTGTTGACGATACCTGAGTTGATGTGGACGCCACCGTTATCTTGCGTCCCTGTGTAGCGGACCGAGTAGTGGTCCGGGTCACCATTAGCCGCTGGGTTCGACATCGAACGGAGACCGTCCCCGGCGATACCCGGCGTATAGATGTCTTCCCCGACCAACCAGTCGAAGTTTGAGCCGACGCTGTACTCCGCGACCGTACCGAAGATATCAGAGATCGCCTCGTTGATCGCTCCTGATTCGTTCTGATAGATCAAACCGGCCGTGTACTCTGTGACCGCATGTGACAATTCGTGAGCGACGACGTCAAGTGCGCCTGAGAGGTATGTGAACGTTTGGCCGTCCCCGTCACCGTATACCATCTTGCTACCATCCCAGAACGCGTTGTTGTAGCTGCGGCTATAGTGGACCGTCGAGTTGAGAGCCGCACCGTTATTGTCATAGCTGTTACGACCGTACGTGTTCTTGAAGAAGTCATACGTCTTCGTCGCGTTGACATGGGCGCTGACCGCGGCCCGGTCGTACGTCGTGTTCAAGACGTTATCGACATCGGCCCATAGTGATCCAGGAAGTGTCGTCCGGTTTTTGGCATCGTACGTATAGATCCCTTTGCCACGTGTCGAGTCTTGGAGATAGTAGTATGAGCCGCTCTTCGTCGTCTTGAACGTTTGACTTTGACCAAGGACGTCGATTCCCGTTCCCGTATACGTCGTACCTGTGACACCATTCGTCGGTTTGGCGTGCGCCAATTGGTTGTATTTGTTCAATACGTTCCCGCTTGCCGCATCGATGAAGTACGTCCAACGTGACGGCTCATCCGCGTCAAGAATCGTCCCGGTCACTTCATACGCGTAGACTGCCTCTTCCCCGTTTGGATAGACGACGAGTTCCGCTGCTGGCTCAAGCTCGTATGCGCCTTTGTGGCCGACAAGCTCTTTATAACGAGCGACCGCTTTTTGTTCGTTCAGCTTGATCGACTTATGTAGTCCTTTGAGTTGTTTCGTGTCATCGACGACCGTTTTCAATTGGCCATCGTTATCGACGACACCGACGACGATTCCGCCGAAGACTGGTACCCCGTCCACCGTCTGTTGTAATTTGACGACTTGTCCGACTTTGTCACGCTTTGATTCGAGCGTTTTGAATTCGCCTTTCGCTTTCGCATACTCTTTGACGATTGTCGTCGGAGCCTCGTTTGATGGTTTCGTCAACGTGCCCGACTTGAGCTCCGCTGCGCCGACAAGTTGCGGCACGAGCAATACGCCTGCGATGAGTGATGTAGATAAAACTTTTTTCATGTGTGTTTCCCTCCTTATGTGGTGTCTCCTACTTTACATAGTTTCCCACATTTAATGTATCCAACTATCTAATTATTTTGACAATTCGAATTATTAAGACATTTGTCCTACTTCTTCGTCTTCTCTAGTCATTTCAGCCATGACAAAAAAAGCGTCACCGGGAACGGTGACGCTAGTCATCAATAGACATCTTTTTGAGTGAAATGATAAAACGCATATGCGAGAGCGGCGAGCGACCAGACAAATATGACGATGAGCGAGAACGGTAATGTCATCCCCTCGATCGGTGGGGCTTGCCCCTCGAGATAGGTATGAAGACCGAAGTTGACGTTCACCAAATATTTCGAGCTGTCCCAATTCGACCCGAGCGACGTGAGGAGCGGTCCTGAAATGAGGACGGCCATCATAATCCCAATCCCAGTCGCCGTATTTTTGACGATGACCGAGATCATGAGGGCAATCGTCCCGACGGCCGCGACAACGAACCAGGATAGTCCGACCGACATGAGCAAATATTGCCACATCGGCAGCGTATGGACGAAGTCGGTCGAGAACGTACCGGTCGCCGAGGCTTGGAATCCTGTCAAAATCGGGGCGGTCCAACCGTCCCAACCGAGCACGATGCCGGAGATGGCATAACTGACGAGTGCGGTGATAAAGATGAGAATCGACGTATATAAGAGCGTCGTCATCCATTTGGCGAGCAAAATCTTGAAGCGTCGGACCGGACGGGACAACAGCGTCTTAATCGTGCCGTCATTGTGCTCACCGCTGACGATATCCGCCATCAAGACGATGATAAATAGCGGCAACACGAGCGTCGTCCCTTGCGAGAAGAAGACACGCATGAACGTCGGCGCACCCGGGTAGTTCGGATTAATGTCATTATCTAAGTAGTATTGATTCTGTTGGACCTGGAACTCTAGAATTTGACGGAACTCGTCCTGAACGTTCGCCGAGGCGAGCCGGTTTTGCGTATCGACGATCTCTTGCTGTAAATCGACACGCCAGTCGATCGTTCCTTGTTCTTCGCGCTGCTTCTCGATTTGCCGGTAGTTGGCGTACGTGAACATCGAGACGAGCACGATGAGAATGATCGACACGACGAGAAGCCGACGTTTCTTATGAATTTTTAAGACTTCGTTTCGAATGAGGCCAAGGATTGACGGATTAGACAATATGGTCACCCCCAGTCAATGAGATAAACAATTCTTCGAGCGTCTGGACGCGTCGTTCCAAACCGAACACGTCGACGCCTCGATCGAGCAAGTAGCGATTCAATCGGGCCGTATCTTCCAGATTCATCGAGACCCGAATCGTCCGTTCATCGACGACGTCGGCCTGGTCGATTGATTCGAATCCACGGATAATCGGCAAGACTTCGAAACTGTCGGCCACATGGACATCGACCGTCGACGCCAACTCATGAATCAGCTCCTCGACCGTCCCGACTTTGACAATTTTCCCGCGCGACATGATGGCGACACGGTCGGCGAGCAGTTCGATTTCAGCCAAGATGTGGCTAGAGACGAGGACGCTCAAGCCCGTTTCTTCGACGAGACGGCGGATGAAGAGTCGAAGGTCACGAATCCCCATTGGGTCGAGCCCGTTCGTCGGCTCATCGAGAATCAAGACGCGTGGATTGTTCAACATGGCCTGGGCGATACCGAGCCGTTGCCGCATCCCGAGCGAGTACGTCTTCACTTTGTCATCGATTCGCGCCGTCAAATCGACGAGGTCAATCACTTCTTGAATGCGGGCCTCATCGACACCGGGTAACATCCGGGCGAAGGCGTTTAAGTTCTCACGCCCGCTCATGAACTTGTACAGTTCGGGGTTCTCGACGATAGCGCCGATTTGATTCATCGCCTGCACGAATTGACGTTCGACGCTGAACCCACAAATTGAGACAGTCCCGTTCGTCGGCTTAATCAATCCGACGATCATCCGGATCGTCGTCGTCTTACCGGCCCCGTTCGGACCTAAGAACCCAAACACTTCTCCGGGGAAAACATCGAACGAGATGTCATCGATGATTGTTTTCTTACCGATTACTTTTGTCAAATGGTCTATTTTCAATGTTGGTTGCATCATCTCACCTCATCTACATTCTATCGGACTCGACCGCATCTGTCCTATTCGAACATTCACATAGGGCAGGTTCAAACTTATTTGATATGATAGTTCTATAGAAAGTGAGGTCATCACATGAAAAATGGGAAATGGTATACGTTTTTAATCGGTTCTGTCTTCTTGACGGGCATCGCCCTTTACGGGTTATGGATCGGTTATCAAGATATCGTCAATCCGCCGGAACGGACACTCTCGGTCAGCGAAGACGCGAGACCCGAACCGGTCGGTGACGTCTACGTCGCACTTGGAGATTCATTGACACGCGGCGTCGGCTCGACTTCGGGTGCTGGATATGTCCAACCGGTTGGTGAAGCGCTCGAAGAAGATGATATCCGTACGCAGAACCTGGCCGTCTCTGGTGCCCGAACGGAAGACCTATTGGCGCAGCTCGAACAACCCGAAGTCAGACGCACGATTGAGAACGCCCGCTATATCACGCTCACGATTGGCGGCAATGACTTGTTCAATCGTGGCGAGAACGTCGACAATTTCGAATCGGTCGATATCGAACAAGTCGTGACCGATGCAAAGACGAACTTGAATGAGATTTTCGAACAAGTCCGCGGGTTGAACGATACGGCGCAAATCGTCTATATCGCGCTCTATAACCCGTTCCAAGCGAACGAGAACGGCGAGGCGTTCAACCAATTGATTCTCGATTGGAACGCCTCGGCCGCCACGTACGGCAACGCGCAACGCATCGATGTGATCGATCCATTCGCTTACGTCTCTGACGTCGGCCGTGACCTCGCGACCGACCAGTTCCATCCGAGCGACCGCACGTATGACAAGTTAGCCGAGGACGTGCTGTTCATCCTCGAGTAAGCAACATGGCCTGATCGCGACGATCAGGCCATGTTTTCATCGTTCATATTTGACGAGCCAACGATTCCCGTCGCGTGTCATCGTCGTCCCGAACCAGCCCGCCTTCAATAGAGCAACTTGTTGCTCCGTCTCGCCCATGTCGAGCCAAGTCGTGTCACCCGCCGGTTTCCAATCGCTGTGCAGTTCCTTCATAAAAATGTAGCGCAACTTGCCGCCGTATTTAGGTTTGAGAGCACCGATACGAAGGCCGAGCGCGAACTTGTCCTTCAGACTAGGGATATTGAACGGCGCCACGGTCGCGCATACGAGGTTGAACCGACTGTCCTGTTCAAGCTCTTTCATAAGGAGCTTGCCGAGATGTTGCTGCAGACCGTAACCGCGATAGTCCGGATGGACATTCGTCACTTCTTGGTACAAGACGCGGTCGAGCATCTCCAACGGATAACCGATATCATAGCCGAGATGATCGGCGTCGAGCGGCGGAATGAGCAGGGCCCGAAACGCAATCAACGTCCCTTTGTGATACGCCCCAATCAACGTGCGGTCGCTCAACAGCTTCATGAACTCTTCGGTCGTGAGCGACTGGTACTGACTTCCTTCCGTCAACGCGTCCATGACGCACCGTTGCACCGCCTCGATTTGATCGAGCTCTGCCATCGTCAAATAGTTGACCACGATGTCGAGGCCGTTACAATCACCGCGCCACATGGTCGGCCCCTCCGACGACGTACGTCGCCGTCGTCAGACGCGACAAGACGTCCTCATCGACGTCGACACCGAGACCAGGCCCGTCGGTCAGACGGATGAACGGCAAGTCGTACGTCAAGTTACCGATGTCTTCAGCGAAACGGAGCGGTCCCGTCAATTCAACCGATTGGACAATTTTGCTCGAGAAGGCGACATGGAAGCCCGCGCTCGAGGCGACCGACGACTCGACCATCGAACCGATTTGACACTCGATGCCCGACATTTCGGCCATATGCACAAGTTTTTTCGCCGGATAGATGCCGCCACACTTCATCAATTTGATATTCACTTTGTGGGCGGCCTGCATCATCGTCAACCGACGCATCTCGGTCACGCCGCGCACGCCTTCGTCAATCATGAGCGGCACCGAGATTTTCCCTTTCACTTCGACCATGCCTTCAAAATCGTCAGCTTTGACCGGCTGTTCCACCCAATCGATGTGGAACGGTTCGAGCTGCTTCATCGCTTGGAGTGTCTTGGCGGCATTGACCCAGCCTTGATTTACGTCTACCCGAATCGGCACGTCTGGACCGACGGCACATCGGACTGCCTCGACACGGCGCACGTCAGAGACGACGTCGACGCCGACTTTCATTTTGACGGCCGTGTACCCTTGCTCAATTTGTTCGCGAGCCTCGGCCGCCATCGCCTCAGGTTCGCCGATACTGAGGACGTGTGTGACCGGAAAGGCGTCATGGTACCGTCCGCCGAGCAAATCATACACCGGAAGCCCGAGTTTTTTCCCGACGACGTCATGACAAGCGATATCGAGCGCCGCCTTCGCCGCCGGCACGTCACGGATGGCCCGGTCCATCAAATCGTGAATCCGTTCCATCTGCAACGGATTCTCACCAATCAAGAGCGGTCCGAGCACATGTCGAATCACACTGATTGTACTGTCGAGCGACTCGCCTGTTACGTGTTCATCGGCGACAGCCTCGCCATAGCCGACGTGACCACATTCGGTCGTCAATTTCACGATTACCGACGGCATGTCGTCGTAACGATGGTAACTGACGATGAATGGTACTTTTAATGGCAATCGAATCGCAAACAGTTCAATCTTCTCTATTCTCATTTCCATTCTCCTTTACTTCTTACGTGTCATTAGCTATATTGTCGTTAAATAGTCGTTAAATTGCAAGGAGGAGTTTCGATGTCTATCCATATCGCCATCGTCGGATCAAACGAGTTCATGGAGACAATCCGCTCGCTTAGTTCACCAGAGGACGTCCGGTTCGCCTATCATCCGTACGAGCATCCGCACGAGGCGGCGACCATCGCCCAAACGCTCGGCTCGTTCGACGGCGTCTTTTTTTCCGGCTCGTTCCCGTTCGCCTATGCGACCCCTCATCTCACGCATGTGGCAGCACACCATGTCGTCCAAGATGAGACTGTCCTCTTGACGACCCTTCTCTACGCGACGCTCACCCACTCCGTTTCGCTCAATCAGGTATCCATCGACTTGGTCGAACCAGACCGGCTGACGTCCATTCTCGACTCGTTTCCGAACGAACGGGTCGCCCCCGTCGTGATGCGCATCCGTCCTGATCTCGCCTTCGAGGACGTCATCGCCTTTCACACCAGACAGCAATCCGGGCAAACGAAGTTGGCCATCACGAGCATCGAGCGTGTGCATCACGAACTCATTCGTGCCGGATTCAACAGTCAACTGATGATCGAGCCGACAACGACCGTCAGGCATCATCTCGACCAGTTGATTCAACAAGTTCGCCAACAGTTGGCCGATGCCGCCCAGTTCGCCATCATCCGCTACGACACGGATGACACGACGTTGCGCGACCATCTCGCCTCGGTCCGGTATCTCGGTGGACATCTCGAGTCGGCGGAACACCGTCATATCACGGTATTGACGACCAAAGGTGAAGTGATGAACGCGTTCGATGAAGATACGCTCGCACCGAACGGGACGTATCACATCGGCATCGGCTTTGGGACGGACTATCAACAGGCGGACGAACATGCCCAAATCGCCCTGTCTGCCGCGAGTGACGAGCGCATCCGCATCGTCGATGACTCGAAACGATTATCGTTCCCGACCCGTGACGCGCACATCCCGTATCGCGTGACGGAACAACTCGCCTTCGACTTCATCAAACAAGCCGGGGTCAGCCCCGTCAATATCGGGAAGATTTTACAGTTCGCCAAACGAAAGCACGAGTTCACGGCAAAAGAGTTGACCGACTATCTCGACGTGACGCGACGGACGACGGAACGGCTCATCAAAAAACTTCATGACGCCGGCATCGTCGATGTCATCGGCGAAGAGATGAGCTATAGTCAAGGTCGGCCCCGCGCCGTCTACAAATTCAAATTCCCGACCTCATGAGGCCGGGAATTTTTTCATTGCGCCACTTGTTGATCAATCGGTGGTTCTGTACTCAACACGGCAATCCGCTCAATCGTGAAACCTGTGAACGCATAGATGATTGAAATGACAGGCACGATAAAGTTGAGAATGGCGTATGGCGCGTACTCGAACGCCCCGACGCCGAGCGTCCCGAGAATGAACACACCGCACGTATTCCATGGGATGAAGACCGACGTGAGCGTGCCGCCGTCTTCGAGTGCCCGTGACAAGTTCTTCGAATGCAGCCCCATCTTCTCATAGGCACTGGCGAACATGCGCGACGGCACGACGATCGAGATGTATTGCTCGGAACATGATGCGTTCGTCGCGAACGCCGCTAAAATCGTCGAAGCGACCATTGAACCGGCCGTCTTCGCCAGTTTGACGATTTGATTCATGATGGACTGGAGCATGCCCGAGTATTCTAAAATCCCCCCGAACGTCATCGCGACAATCGTCATCGAGACGGTATACATCATCGCATCGAGACCGCCCCGACTGAACAAGTTATCGACCAGTTCATTGCCGGTATCGATCACGTATCCACTTTGAAGCGCCCCGACACTGTCCGAGAGCGAGCCACCTTGGACGAGCACTTGCGCCAAAAACCCAAGGGCGATCCCGACGACGAGCGCCGGGATGGCCGGCACTTTTTTCGCGACGAGCGCGATGACGGCGAGCGGAATCATTAACAACCACGGTGAGATGACAAAACTGTCTTGTAAAATATCAAGCGTCTGGACGATTTCCGACGAATCCGTCGTCGTCTCGCTGAAGCGACGGCCGAGCCACCAGTAGGCGCCGAGGGCGATGATCAAGCCCGGAATGGTCGTATAGAGCATGTGACGGATATGGACGAAAAGGTCGGTATGCGTCAAACCTGCCGCCAAGTTCGTCGTATCCGACAGCGGCGACATCTTATCCCCAAAATAAGCGCCTGAAATGACGGCTCCGGCAACCATCGGTGCTGGTATCCCCATACTGAGCCCGATGCCCATCCCGGCGACGCCAATCGTCCCCATCGTCGACCATGAGCTACCGATTGAGAGCGCGACGACGGCACAGATGATACAGATCGTCACGAGGAAATAGGCCGGTGAGATAATCGTCAGCCCATAGTAAATCATCGTCGCGACGACGCCTCCCCCAATCCACGCCCCGATCGTCAATCCGACCAAGATGATGATGACGACCGCCGGCAAGGCAAGCCGAATCCCTTTGTACATCATCTCTTCAATCTCTTTCCACTTATACCCGTGTTTCCAGGCGACGAGCGCCGCCACAGCCGTCCCGATGATTAGCGGGATGTGCGGCCCTTGTTCCAATTGAACGATGGCTACGAGCATGACCCCGATCATGACAAGTAGTGGCAATACCGCCCAGTGAAGCTTCATGTCTACCTTGTTCCCCTGTTTTTCCATGTGACTTCCTCCCCGATAGCGAAAAATTCTGAATTGTCGTTATATTGTCGCTAATAAGATGATGATAACGCTTACATCCGGAGATGGCAATAAAAAAAATGAACGGAAGCGACGTCGCCTCGTTCATTTTGTCGTTCATGTCGTATGGACGGCCCGTCGTAACGTATCCGCGAGCAGGCCGGCCGCCTCCGGCAGGACATCCCGATCGAACGTCATCTGTGGATGGTGAAGCCCTGGCGTCAAATTGGCCCCGATTCCGATCATCGTCGCATCGAGTCCCGGTTGTTCGACCGTATAGAAATGAAAATCGTCACTGCCTGACGTGATGATCCGGTCGACGAGCGCATCGGCCCCGAACCGCTCACTGATCGCTTCGGCCGCATGTTGGCTCGAACGCTTACCGATCAAGGCACCTGGTGTGAAATCTTGCCACTCCCAGTCAATCGTCACCCCATGTAGGGCGGCAATTTGGTGCAACATCGTCTCGACCCGGTCGCGCAGCTCGAGCAATTCCTTGTTCTGCTGAGCCCGAATGTCAATCGAGAACGTCGCGTTGCCCGGAATGATGTTCAAATTGTCACTTCCGGCCTGGACGCCCGTCAACTTGATCGAATGCGGCTCGAACGGTGACAAGTAGATACTTTTGAGCATCTGTTGAATCGTGAAGATGACGTCGAGCGCGTTCTGGCCTTGATGTGGCCGCGCACCATGGGCGTCATTTCCGCTGATACTACCTTTCAAGAAGAATGCGGCCCCGTGTTGAATCGCAGCCGCATATTGACCACGCTTCAGTTCTTCGAGCGGGCGCAAATGAATGCCGTACAGCTGACTGACATCTTTTAACGCCCCGTGTCGAATCATCGCTAGCGACCCGTTGCCTTGTTCTTCCGCCGGTTGGAAAATAAACCGAATCCGTTTCGGCAGGTATTCGTGCCGCAACGCATCAAGTGCGCCGAGCACCATGCTGATATTGGCATCGTGGCCACATGAATGGTTGGCTTGGAACGTCCCGTCAACTTGTTGCCATAACGCGTCGATGTCGGCTCGGACAGCGATGACATCGTGTCCCTCACCAATCTCGGCGATGGTGCCGGTGACGTCGGCAAACGTTTCGTGACGGACTTGCCATGACGTCAAGATGTCGGCAATCGTCTTCGTCGTCTCGAATTCTTTCCAGCTCACTTCGGGATGGGCATGAAAATGCTCAAACCAGTTCAATACGTTCGTCATGATCGATCCCCCATATGTACTTATATTTTTTTGACCCCTTTAATCAATACCCATTGCAACGGCAATCGGGCCCACGTCACCCATTTCGGGAGCGGCATCTTGCCGAGTTTCGACGGTTTGAGCGCCATATTGATATTGGCCGGGAAGACGGCAATCAAAAATGCCGGTAACGTTCCCTTCACGAACCGTGTCCCTTTGTTCGTGAGCAACAGTGCGCCATAGACGACTTCGATGACCCCGCTCGCCTGAACCATGAACCGTTTGAACGGCCATGATTTCGGAATGATCGACATGAACGCCCGTTCTTGAACGAAGTGCATGATGCCGGCTCCTAAAAATAAAACCCCGTATAGTGTGCGAATCAATGGAATCCCCTCCTTTTTTCTAAGCATAACAAAAAAGATGGGCTACGTGCCCATCTTTACAATGCATCCCCATTCGCATTTTGAATCTCGACATCGACCGTCTCGGTCTTGCCGTCACGAACGTATTCGATTGTGACCGTTCCGTCCGTATCGCGAATCAGTTCACTCCGAAGGTCGATGAACGACGAGACGGCTTGATCATTGATTTTCACGATGACGTCGCGCGCTTCAAGTCCGGCCCGTGCGGCCGAGCTGTTCGCTTGCACTTCCACGACGATTGTACCGGCTGTCACCGACTCCGGCAAGTTGATTTGCTCGGTCAAGTACCCTGGTGGGAACTCAGACACGTCTCGGAGCGACACACCAAGCGACGGATGATTCACTTCGCCCGTCTGCTCGATTTGATTGATGAGCGGCAAAGCGATATCGACTGGAATCGAGAAGCCGACCCCTTCCACCGAATCGGTCGCAATTTTCATCGAGTTGATTCCGATCAATTGGCCCGATTCGTTAATCAAGGCACCACCGGAGTTACCCGGGTTGATGGCAGCATCCGTCTGGATGACCTCGGCATTGAAATCGGCTTGTCCGTTCTCATCCGTATCGACCGGCACGAGACGGGACGTCGACGAGACGACCCCGCGCGTCACCGAGTTCTCAAACTGGCCAAGCGGATTGCCGATCGCTATGACAGTCTGTCCAGGCTTCAGTTCACTCGACTTCCCGATCGTGATGACGGATGAGACTTTGTCCGCATCGACTTCGAGCACCGCCAAGTCGTACGTGGCGTCACTGCCCATCAACTTGGCGTCCGCTGTCGATCCGTCATTGAATGTCACAGTCAAACGGTCAGCACCGTTGACGACGTGATGGTTCGTGACGATGTAAGCCGAGTCACCGTCTTTCTTATAGATGACACCCGAGCCGACACCAGCTTCGACCGATTCATTCGATAATCCGTTCGAAGCGAAATTGTTTACCGTCACGACGGCAGGTTGTGCGGTCGCGACCGCATCGGTGACCGAGCTGTCCGCCGTCGTCGATGTTGTCTGGACCGGTGACCCTTCCGACGTCACGTTCGTATCAGACACGTTCGTTGGGACTTGATCGATGAACGGGAAGGCGATGGCCCCAGTCAAGACAGCACCGATTACCCCACCGACAAACCCAGGGAACATCCGACCGACGAATGAAGGTCGGGCCGGTTGTGTTGCGCGCGACGGCTCTTGTCGTTGTTCGGACGAGCCAAGCTCGGTGTCGAGCCAATCCTCGCGGCGATTTGGTTCATTTGATTCTGTTGGACGATCGTTGCGTTCCATGTGTAATCATCTCCTATATGATGTTTCCTCTTTTGTTCTACCCTTAGTATAAGAGGCATAGTCATCGTTGTGCGGAAATGAGACATCGATTACAAGATTCTTCACAATTTGCGTCAATTGGGTCAGACGATAACGTTTTTTAACGTCCCGAGTCCCGTGATGCTCACTTCGATTGTGTCCCCGGATTGGAGATAGACGGGCGGTTTCATCCCATGGCCGACCCCCGCCGGCGTACCGGTGGCGATGATATCACCAGCTTCTAGCGTCATCCCTTTCGACAACGTCCGAATCAACTCTTCAATTGGACGAATCATGTCTGCTGTCGACCCGTTTTGGCGTGTCTCACCGTTCACGACCGTTTGAATCGCAAGTGGAAACGAGAGCTCATCCGGTGTGACGATATACGGTCCGAGCGGACAGAACGTGTCGAAGGATTTACCGCGGAAAAATTGGACGTGCTGTTTTTGAACGTCCCGGGCCGTGATATCGTTCAGAATCGTATATCCGAAAATATGGGCGTCGACGTCGTCGATGTCCCGTCCTGATTTCCCGATAATGACGGCGAGCTCGCCTTCGTAATCGAGTTGGTCGGTCAGTTCAGGATGACGTTCGACGACAGTCCCTGGTCCAACGACCGAAGTCGGTGCTTTCGTGAAGATGACGAGTTTGCCGGCTCCCGCCGTATCCATCTCTTTCACATGCTCTTCATAGTTCTTGCCGATACAGATCACGTTTTTGAGTGGTCGGTATGGCGCGACGAGCGTGACGTCGGTCAATGCGGTCCGAGGTGCGACGTCCAAATCGACATCCGGTTCAAACTCTCGCGCGATGACCTCTAACAATGAAGTCGTATGTAATTGGTCACTGACGTCATAGACAAACTCCCCTGCCACGACACCGACCCTTTGTTCTCCTTCAACTTGAAAACTACACCATTTCATCAAAATTCCCCCTTTTTTGCTAGTATACAAAAAATCGGGACGCGACGGTCCCGATTACGCTTTGTTCAAGAAAATAATTCGCTGATTGCTCGACCCCCGAAATCGGAGCGACCGGTCCATGAGCGGCTGTTCGAAACGACCGTCGACAAGGACATCGGCACGATCGAGCACACTTGTGACGTACTCATCGTCCATACTTTGTAACTGTTCGATTGTATAGCCTGTATACACCCACACGTTTTTCTGAAGCGCCTTGCACCCGTCGACGAGCCGGGCCAGTGCTTCCGGTTGCAGGAACGGCTCTCCGCCCGAGACGGTGACACCGTCCCACCCGGATTGTTCGATTCGGGCGAGCAGGTCCTCGACTGGTACGTCTTCCCCACCTCGCGGGTTCCATGATTCCGGATTGTGACATCCAAGACAGCGATGAGGGCATCCCGCCGTAAAGATGACCGTGCGAATGCCTGGACCGTCGACAACCGATTCGTCAAGTACGGATAGGACGCGCATGATGCTTCACCCTCGCTCGTTCTTCATCTCGTTTCGCCGAATTCCATCGGTCCATCGTGCCGACCAGATAGCCGGTGATGCGACGAATCCGTTCAATCTGCTCTTCCTCGCCACACGTCGGGCACGCGGCATCGATCGTTCCCTCGAGGCCACAGTTACCGCACCGGTCGACGGGATGATTAATCGAACCGTAGCCGACGTTTTCGGTTCGCATGAGCCGGACGATCGCTTCGACCGCTTCCGGGTTATGGGCGAGCGACCCGTCGACTTCGACATAAGTGATATGACCCGCGTCACAGAGCGCATGGTACGGTGCCTCCAACCGAATCTTGTCACGAATCGACACTGACTGGTATACCGGCACATGAAACGAGTTCGTATAAAAGGCGCGGTCGGTGACACCCTCAATCATCCCGAACGCCTGCTGGTCCTTCAATACGAACTTCCCAGACAATCCTTCGGCCGGCGTGGCCAAGAGCGAAAAGTTTAAATCGTGCTGCTCTGCCGCCTGTCTCATCCGATCACGTAAATGAGTGACGATATCGAGTCCGAGACGTTCCGCTTCCCGTGAATCGGCATGCGTGCCGCCTGTGAGCACGCGTAGCGCTTCGGCGAGACCGATGAAACCGACGGACAACGTCCCTTGCTTCAGTACATCCCGTAGCTCTTCTTCCGGTTGGAGTCTCTCGCTGCCCCTCCAGACGTGTTGAGCGTAAAGGAAGCGGAATTCGTCGGCATGACGCTTCGCTTGGTAGTCGTACCGTTCGAGCAATTGATCGATGGCGACGTCGACGTAGGCGTCGAGCGTCTCATAAAATGTATGGATGTCCGAAGCGACGAGCGCCATCTTAACCAAGTTCAAGGTCGAGAACGATAAATTGCCTCGTCCGATTGACGTCTCGGCGCCATGACGATTCCCCATCACTCGTGTCCGACACCCCATATAAGCGACTTCTGAGTCATGGCTCCCATCATAATATTGCAAGTTGAACGGGGCATCGACGAAGGAAAAGTTCGGGAATAGACGCTTGCCCGTCACGCGACAGGCGAGTCGGAACAAGTCAACGTTAGGGTCGGTTTCATGAAAATTGACACCCTCTTTTACTTTAAAGATTTGAATCGGGAAAATCGGCGTCTCCCCGTTGCCGAGCCCTCGCTCGGTCGCACGCAACAACTCGCGGATGAAAATCCGGCCCCAACGGCTCGTGTCAGTCCCATAGTTGATGGAGACGAATGGCACTTGGCCGCCTCCTCGCGAATGCATCGAATTGGCGTTATGGATGAACGCCTCACACGCTTGATACGTCGCTGTGATTGTCTCGGTCTCAGCGACTTCGAGAAGTTGCTCGGTCGACCATTCGACCGGAAGTTTCTTGAGCCGCTCGAGTTGACGTTCATACGTCTTTTCGACGTATGGCGCTAAATCGACATCAAACATCGGGAACGCTTGACCCCCGTGTTGCATATTCTGGTTCGCTTGAAGAATGATCGAAGCGAGTGCCATCGCCGAACGGATGTCCTGGGGCGGTCGAATCGTCCCGTGTCCGGTATGAAATCCGTTCGTCAGCAACTCGCCGAGCGGGATTTGACAACACGTCGTCGATCCCGTCACGTAATAGTCGGCGTCATGGATGTACAAAAAGTTGTCTGCGACGGCCTGACGTGTCCGCTCTGACAATAAGTACGTTGTCGACAGCTGTTTCGATACTTCCGAGGATAATCGTGCCAGTTTGCCAAGTGGTGATTTCCCGTCGACGTTGGCGTTCTCTTGTACGAGATCTTGATCTGGGAGAACACAGACATCTTCATAAAGCTGGAGCATGTTCACTCCGCATCACCTCACTATATATTGATATGAATCGAGTTCATAACTCTTTTCAATTCCATATATAGATTATGTCATGTTTGAGCATAGAGATGTGGAGTCTAAATTGTGAGCGTTGGTTGTGATATAAACGCAAAAACAGCCGAGCCCGCATATGGACTCGACCGTTCTTTCAAGTGATCCAACTTATAATTCTTTTGCCGGTTTCACGATTTTTAACTCAACTTCTTCTTTTTCCTCTGACTCTTGGGCTTCGCGCAAGCCTTTCGCGTTCAACCACGTATAAATCGCACCCATGAACAAGGCGCCGCCGATGATGTTACCGAACGTGGCCGGAATCAAGTTGTGGATGGCGCCGGCAAAGCTAATCGCCTCAGGGTGTGGGACGACGAGCGTGAGCGCAAACAAGACGAAGTTGGCGATGACGTGATCAAATCCTGACGCGAAGAAGACGGCGACGAGGAAAATCATCGAGAAGATTTGAGCGAACTCATTTTTCATCTGTTTTGGTAAGAAAATCGCGAGACAGACCATCCAGTTACAGAAGATGGCACGGAAGAAAATCTCGACCGTCGTATGATGCATCTTGCTCTCGACGACCGCGAACAGCCAGTTGTCCATCCCGAGTTCTTGGATGACGCCGGTCGGGGCGAGCAACAAGGCGAACAAGACGCCACCGAGCGCGTTCCCGACGAAACAAAGTAACCAGACGAGCATCGTGTCGCTGAGCGTCGTATAGCCGCGTAACGTCGAGGTCGTGAAATACATTGTGTTCCCCGTGAACAGTTCGGCTCCGCCGTAGATGATCATGACAAGGGCGATCCCGAATGAGAACCCACCGATGAGTGTCGTGAACGGCGAATCGATCAAGTACATCCCGTTGACGACTTTAAGTGTGAAGATTGAAGCGAATCCGATAAAGATCCCCGCGAGCATTGCCCGTAAAAAGTATTCCATTGGCCGATAATGAATCATTTGCGAAGATGCCTGAGCTTTTTTCCGTAATGATTCGAGTGCATGGATTTCCATTGATGCCATGTCACAAACCCTTCTTTCTGTTTGAATGAACCCATATAATAAGAACGAACATGTGAAATCATTAACAATATAAGCCCGAATCCAATAAATTGCAATCGACCTTGGACCGTGTTGACACATTTTTCACATCGTAATCGTTTACATTTGTCGGATTTGTGACGAAAAAAACGACCCTTCGCAAAGGGTCGTTCGATACAGCTTATTCTTTGTCTGCAGACTTCTCTTCAGACTCTTCAGATGATGCCTCAGCTGACTCTTCTTCAGTTGCTTCGGCTTCACTTTCTGTCGTTGTGTCTGTGTCTGCCTCGAGCTCTTCAAGAGAGACCGGCTCGTTAACAGATGCGATTTGAAGCTCGCCATCCGAGACGATGTCATAGTCTTTGTTCTCTGGAATGTCAGCTACCGTGACCGAATCACCGATACCGAGTTCAGAAACATCTAGTTCAATGCGTTCCGGAATGTTAGCCGGTGTCGCCGATACCGTTACTTTATAGAGCGTTTGCGCCAAGAAGCCGCCTTCTTTGACACCTTTCGCGTCGCCGACGAGTGTGACGTCTGCTTCGACTTCCGTCGCTTCGTCCATCTTCACGGCCATGAACTCGACGTGCTTGTATTCGTTCGTGAACGGATCAACTTCTGTCCCGTGAACGAGCGTGTTTACTTTCTTGCCGTCGATGTTCAACTCGATTAACGCATTGTCACCGTGTTCGCGGAGAATCTTGCGAAGTGCCATCTCCTCGAATGCAACTGGTGTGCTCTCGACTTTATAGCCGTAGACGACACCTAGTACTTTACCTTCTTTACGCAAGTTTGCGCGGACCGAACGTGGTCGTAATTCTCGTTTCGTTACTTTAAGCGTGTCTGCCATAATCTTTTCCCCCTACTGGTTTATCGATCATGTCTACATCTTGAGGGTGAGGCAGTGAAAAAGCCACCTCTCAACCTCGATGCGTTGAGTGACATGTGTATATTGTTCCCATAGGCACCAGGACATAAACGTTACAGCCGGTTAAAAAAAGATTACAAGCGTGTCACATAACCCGTTTGAACAACTTCTCAAGTTCGTACGTGCTCCATTTCACCAAGATCGGTCGCCCGTGCGGACACGTATACGGGGACGTCGTCTGATTGAGGTCATGCAGCAATTGCCGCATCATCTCATGGTTCAATGGATGGTTCGCTTTAATCGAGCGCTTGCACGCCATCAAGATTGACGCGTCTTCCCGATATTTGGCGAGATTGACAGAGCGGTCCCGAATCGCCATCTCAATCAAATCGCGGACCGTCCCTTCCAAATCATGTTGCGGGTACCACGTCGGAATCTCCCGGACGAGGAACGTGTTGCCACCGAACGGCTCCAATTCGAGCCCCGCTTCTTTCAAGAGCGGAGCGACTTCTTCAATCGCGAGCGTCTCTTCTTGCGTGAATTCGAGCGTGAGCGGGAGCAGCAACAATTGATATTCCTTGTCCGGATTCCCGAGTTGCTCATAAAACAATTCGTATTTGATCCGTTCCTGAGCCGCATGTTGGTCGATGACATACATACCGTCCTCGGCGCCGCAGACGATATAGCTCGCATGCAATTGGCCGATGACGTCGAGCGGCGGCAACCGCTCTCCTTTCGTCTCAATTGCGTCTGATTCGACAATCGGGTCGGTCGGTGCAGGCGCTTCATTGACGAGCGGGGTCGGTGACCATCGACTCGGTGACGTGACAGGCTCACGTGGAATCGGATAGTTCCACGTCGGCGGTTCATCCGTGACAGGTGTCCGTTCGACCGTGAAATCAAGTCGCTCTTGTTCGGTCCGATTGACCGGTTGCTCTTTCGGTTTGACCGACGGGATTAAACGCTGTTCCCGGAGCGTCAGTTGGATCGTCTCGCGAATCAACTGGCACAGCTCTTTCTCTTTCGAGAGTCGGACCTCCCGTTTTGTCGGATGGACGTTGACGTCAATCAACATCGGGTCCATGTTCACTTCGAGGACGGCGATCGGATAACGACCAATCGGGAGTAACGTATGGTAGCCCTCGAGTACACTTTGGGTCAACGCAAAGTTCTTGATGCTCCGACCGTTCAAGATGAGCGTCACGTACTGCTTGTTCGAACGTGTCACTTCAGGCCGGACGAGATGGGCGCTCAAACTATAGTCGTTCGTCTTGCTCGACGCGGTGACGATTTGCGCCGCAACTTGACGCCCATAAATGGCAAGCATGACTTGCTTGATGTCGCCGTTGCCACTCGTCCGCAGGAGTTCCTTGTCTTCATGGAACGCCGTGAGGCGAACTTCCGGGTGGGACAAGGCGATCCGGTTCAACGTATCGGTGATGCTCGCGAGTTCGGTCGCCGACGTCTTCAAGTATTTGAGGCGGGCCGGTGTATTGTAGAACAATTGACTGACCGCTATCTCTGTTCCGACGTTGGCTGCGGCCGGTGTTTGCGCCTTAACGACACCCCCTTGGAGCGTCATCTCAAATCCGTCCTCTTCGGTCCGGCGTGACTTCAGCGTCACATGACTGACCGAGGCGATCGAGGCGAGGGCCTCCCCACGGAAGCCGAGCGTGCGAATCCGGAACAAGTCGTGCTCGTCCCGAATTTTGCTCGTCGCATGACGTAAAAAAGCTCGCGGAGCATCCTCTTCATAAAACCCATGCCCGTTATCCCGGACTTTAATGAGACGTATCCCGGCTTCCTCCAAATCGACTTCGATTTTCGTGGCACCGGCGTCAATCGCATTCTCGACGAGCTCTTTCACGACCGAGGCTGGGCGTTCGACGACTTCCCCGGCAGCGATTCGGTTGGCCAGTTGTTCCGGTAACTCTTGAATGATTCCCATCGACTCACTCCTTCTTCGCGGATTGTTGGAGCGCATAGAGCGCCTGCATCGCCTCGATCGGGTTCATCGCCAGCAAATCGAGGTCGAGCAGTTGTCGTTTGATGTCATCTTCCGTCTCAAAAAGTGACAGTTGGGCCACAGGTTCAGCCGGAGCCGGCTGTTCTACAGTTGCCCGTGCCGGTTTCGGTTCTGTCTCGAGCTCAGACAAAATCGTTCGCGCCCGTTCAATCAAATCAGGCGGCAAATCAGCGAGTTCAGCGACATGAATCCCGTACGATTTGTCGGCCCGTCCCGGATGAACTTCATGCAGGAAGACGACACGTCCGTCCCGTTCAATGGCACGGACGTGCACGTTCTCAAGGGCTGGAATTGTGTCTTCGAGCACGGTCAACTCGTGGTAATGGGTCGAAAACAATGTTTTCGCGCCGATGGTGGCCGCGATATATTCGACGATGGCCTGTGCGAGCGCCATACCGTCATACGTCGAGGTTCCTCGTCCAATCTCATCGAGAAGGATGAGACTATCTGCTGTTGCTTCCGTCACCGCCTGACGTGTCTCCGTCATTTCGACCATGAACGTCGACTGTCCGCTCACCAAATCATCGGCTGCCCCGATGCGGGTAAAGATGCGATCGAACAAAGGAAGTTCGGCCGCTTCGGCCGGCACGAATGAACCGATTTGATGCAGGATGGCAATCAGTGCGAACTGACGCATATACGTCGATTTACCGGACATGTTCGGTCCGGTGATCAAGAGCATGCGCCGCGTGTCATCGAGCGTCAAGTCGTTAGCGACGTATTCACCACGAGGCAATACCGTTTCGATGACCGGATGGCGTCCACGATCGATTTGGACGTGCTTCGACGTCGTCGGCCGGACATAGTCCCGTTTTTCGGCGACAATGGCGAGCGCGAGCAGGACGTCGAGTTCACTTAACGAGCGGGCCAGTTGTTGAAGTGGTTTCGTCTCTTGTTTGACTTCTTCACGTAACGTGACGAACAAGTCATATTCAAGCGTACAGCTCTTCTCCTCGGCACCGAGGATGAGCGCTTCTTTTTCTTTTAACTCAGGCGTGACATAGCGTTCGGCGTTCGTAAGCGTCTGTTTCCGTTCATACCGCCCCTCTTCGAGCAAGCGCGCATTCGCTTTCGTCACTTCCAAATAATAGCCAAAGACACGGTTATAGCCGATTTTCAGCGACTTGATGCCGGTCGCGAGCCGCTCTTGTTGCTCGAGATTGGCAATCCACGTCTTCCCGTTCGCTTTCGCCTCGAGCAGTTCATCAAGTTCGGCCGAATAGCCTGAACGAATCATGCCGCCTTCTTTAATTGAGATGGGTGGTGTCTCGACGAGCGCCGCCTGAAGTCGTTCCGATAGCGCGTCGAACGTGTCGAGCGTCGCATCGATGTGATGCAATCGCGTTGCCGTGACATTCGCGAGCAACTCTCGTACCGCTGGAATGCGTTCAAGCGTGTTCCGCAACTGGACAAGGTCACGTGCGTTGGCCGTCCCGTAACCGACTTTCGCGACGAGCCGTTCGATATCGTAGACGTGACGTAATTGCTCCCGTAATTGATCGCGGAGCATGAAATCATCGACTAAATTTTCGACGGCATCTTGGCGTTCACGAATCGCCTGTTCCGTATAGAGTGGCTGTTCGAGCCAACGTTTCAATAGTCGTCCCCCCATCGCTGTCGTCGTCTCATCGAGCAGGGCGAGAAGTGATCCTTTCCGTTCCCCGGACCGGGCCGAACGGAACAGCTCCAAGTTGCGGGCCGTATTCGCATCGAGTTGCATATGGGCCTCAACCTCATAGGCGACAGCGGGCTGCAAGTGATCGAGGGCGCGTTTTTGCGTCCGCGTCAAGTAAGCGAAAAGGAGTTCGAACGCACTTACTTGCGCCTCGTCGCGGGCGCCGCTCGACAATGAGCTCGCCAATCGCTCTGTCTGCACCGACAGCGGAATGCCGAGTGATGAGAGATGGTCTGCCAACTCGGCGTCATCAACGATGATTTCACTCGGGACCAACCCTTCGACTTCGCGTAGGACGGCCTCGCGCGACGGTAAGGTCGTCAACCAAGATTCACCTGTCGTCACATCGCCGCGGGCGATCCCAAAACGGTCTGCGACGTTCACGACCGATATTAAATACCGGTTCTCTTTCTCACCGAGCGCGGCCATATATGTACCCGGCGTGATGACTTGAATGACTTCACGTTTGACGAGTCCTTTCGTCGCTTTTGGATCTTCCATCTGCTCACAAATCGCCACGTTGAACCCTTTTTCAATGAGTTGCTCGATATAAATCGCAGCGGAATGATGCGGGACCCCGCACATCGGAATCGGGTGCTCGGCGTTTTTTCCGTTTTTCGCAGTCAATGTCAATTCGAGCTCTTTGGCGACGATTTGAGCATCTTCAAAAAACAGCTCGTAAAAGTCACCGAGCCGGTAGAAAAGAAAGGCGTCTGGATAATCGGCCTTGATTGAAAAATATTGTTTCATCATCGGGGTTTGATGTATCGTTTCCATTCGTGTTCACCTCTAGAAATTAGAACAGCTGACCAAAGGCCAGCTGTCTGTTTGTTAGTATCCGCAGCCGCCGCGTGATTTCTCCGCTGCCATGCCGCTTCCTGTTTTACCGGCGAGAACGTCACCGTCCGTCGATTCGATAATGCGATCTGTCACCGAGTTGGCGAGTGTGACCGTCACGTATTGAAGCAAATCGTTCACTTCGACTTGCGTCTCTTGGAACGCCTGAACGACCGGAATCGAATCGAGTTCGTCCATCGCCTTGTCGATTTTTAGCTCGACTTTGGCGAGTGCTTCCGTCTTCCCGTAGTGCTTGCAGTTGACGGCTTCTTTTTGTAAGTATTTGATACGCTTAATCAACGTTTGAACGCGCTCACTTTCGTTCACTTTCGTTTCCGCTTCTTTGAAGCGGGCCACTTCCGGCGTGCTCGCCAATAAGTCGGCTAATTCTCTCGCTTTTTGAATCACAGTTTGATCAGTCACCATCGTAAACCCCTTTGCTCTCTATGATTGAACGCACGTCTTTACGCACGCAAGTATTCCTCATCATTCTACCACGAACTTATGGCAAACGGTACCGCATCGATTCACTTCGAGACGGTCGCCGTCCGAACCATATCGACGTGGGGAATCCCATCCTCTAAGTACTCCTCGCTCGTTCGTGTGAACCCAAAGCTTGCATAGAACGGCTCCACGTACGTTTGCGCTTGCAAATACAAATCGCGATCCCCAAAGTCGGCCACGGCTTCTTGCATCAAGCGCCGCGAATGGCCTTGTCCCCGATGCGTCGATTTTGTGACGACACGACCGATGGCGATTGGCGATTCATCCTCGAGGACACGTAACGCCGCAATCGGGCGACCGTCTGCCTCAATCCAGTAATGGACCGCCGTCACATCTTTCCCATCGACTTCTTGGTACGGGCAATCTTGTTCCACGACAAAGATTTCGGTGCGGAGCGCCAATAACTCATAGAGCTCTCTCGTCGTCAATTCGTCAAACCGTTTTTTCTGCATCTCAACTTGTCCCCCTCATAACTTCGAACCGAGCGCTCGGGCGACGTGGAGCCCGCTCGTCATCGCCCCAATCGTCCCGGCACCTGGAAACACCGTGTCGCCGCAAACGTAAAAATTCGGAAGGTTCGTCCGATAGCTCGCCGCATGGAATAACGCTTGTTGCGGTGTTTGGGCATATCCACCGACCGCACCGTGCGGACGTTTCGTATATTTCACCCATGCCCCCGGTCCGCCCGGAAGCAACAACGACGATGTGCCTGTCCAACTCGGGAACGCCCGTCGCACTGCCTTGACGAGGCGCTCGGTCCATTCTGTCTCTAGTTTCTCATACGTCTCCTTGTCTTTCCAAGCCTGCCACTCCGACAAATCGATATGGGTCGAGACGGTCAATGTTCGTTCCGGCCGTTCGGTTCGGCGCGTATCGTCCGCATCCGACATCGAAATGAAGGCGTGACCTGACGGCAAATCATCACTATATACTTGTTGGAAGAGCGGACGTCCCGTGCACGCCGCTTCCGGTAACGTGATATACAGACTGAACGTTCCCCATTGCGACCGTTCTAGTTGACGGCCGTACTGTCTCTGGAACTGTCGAGCCGTTTGTCCCGTGACCAACTGAGCGGTCGCCTCGAGCGGGATGGCCGACACGACCACATCGACGAGGTCGAGCCGACCACGGCGATCGGTCAACAACCAGCCTTCAGCAACCCGCTCGATTTTAACGATTTGTCGTCCGAGGATCGTTTTTCCATCGTCTCTTCGAATCGACCGCTCCAATGCGTGGGCGAGTGTGTACAATCCCCCATCGACGTAATATGCTCCCTCATGGTAAATGGATAGCGCGACGGCCGCGAGCAAATGGCTCGCCTCGCGGGCACCGGTCTGCAAGCTATCGAGCAAAATCCCGTCGATGACCCGCTCGAACGCGGTCCCTTTCAATCGATGCCGTTTTAACGTTGTACCGAGTGGTCGATACAGCTTCCGGAACGACCGGAGCTGTGCCGGTCGAAACGCTCGTATCGCAACCGATGCGTCACGAATCGACCGAAACGGCAACGCCGGTAGCGTCTCAAACAAAGGACGGATCGTCTCGAAATCGGTCCACACTTCATTCAAGAAAGCACGAATTCGCGGAGCGAGCTCTGGAAATATCGACTCAAGTTCTGCTAAAAACAGATCCCGGTCTTGATGATAATGGACAGTCTGTCCGTCGAGATGAATCTGCATCACCTCGGTTAACGGGCGAACGTCAATCGTTTCACCTAAGTAGGACAAGACTCGCTCATGCAGGCCGCCCGGTTCAAATCCCATCCCGAGCGTCGCCCCGGCCGGGAACCGATAGTCCCCACGTTCGAATTTTCCGGCACAACCACCCCATTCTCGTGACGACTCGTATACGGTCACGTCATGGCCGATTCGGCTCGCCAGCGCACCCGTCGTCAATCCGGCAACTCCTCCACCGATAATCCCGATTCGCATATTGAATCCCCTCCCGCCTTCATCATACATGGCTTCCTGAAATCCGAGACATTTCAACGTGTTCCTTAGACATATTTCACCGGTCAGGCAGGGTTCTGCCGGTAGATGGCGAAAAAATCGATAAAGGACAGGTGAAACCATATGCGAAGTCGGGTCATCATTTATCTGCTCATTCCAATCTTGATTTTTATCGGTATTTTGATCACACCTCCATCCGAAGAATCACAAAAAGTCGCCACCATGACGGCTGTCAACATTCAGGAGATGATTCCGTATGAACGCGAGTACACTGCACAAAAAGTGTTACTCGAGGAAGTGAACGATGGCCGCGAGGCAATTATCGAGGAGTGGCGGCTCGAACGCGGGGCGCGCACGACTTATAGTTACGTGTTACGACTCCAAGGGTTCGATACGGTGATTCAAGTCGATGCTGGGGCGGCCAACACGCGCTCGGACGGCTATTATGCCATGCAAGCGCACAGCCCCGTCTTTGAAGCGGACGAACCGCTGTCAATCGGTTATCCGATTGTGCTCTTCGCCAGCGAGCAACGGCTCGTACTGAACCAGATGGAAGTACGCGTCCTATACGAAGAGGACGGTGTCATTGAAAAATGGCGTATCCTTGAATCCACAGACTCCTAACAAAGGCGGAATCGATATGAATCTCACGTTTCAACGAGCAACCGAATCACAACTGACCGAAATTTATAGTCTTGCAGGCGTCAACCGCGAAGAAGCAACCAATCACGTCTCGGCTGATAACCGGGAAAAGATGGTTGAAGCGTACGAACACTCTGCGAAATTTGGTGCCTATTTCCTCTGTCTCGTCGATGGTGAGACGCTCATCGGCTGGACGCAAATCGATAAAGCGTTCGACTATTTGACGGGTGCAGAGGTCGGTTGGGTGAACGACCTGTATATCAAGCCCGCGTTTCGCGGTCACGGCTATGCCAAACTATTGATGCGAGAGGCGCTTGCCACGTTCAAACAGATGGGCTATACCGATGTGCGCCTGAATGTGTATGCTCACAATCAAACGGCGATGCAACTATATGAACAACTCGGTTTCACAGACGTCAGTAAATTTATGAAGATTGACATTTGAAAGGTGGTATTCGATGCAAAAAATACTTCTCATCGGCTCAGGAGGTTCGGGCAAATCGACGCTCGCCCGCGTGTTGGGAACTCAACTCGGCATCGACGTCCATCACTTAGACGCCTTACTATGGAAACCAAATTGGTCACCCGCCACACGGCAAGAACAAATTAGAACGCAGTCCGCATTGATTGGACGCGATTCATGGATCATCGACGGCAATTATGGGGGCACGCTCGACTTGCGCCTTCATGCTGCCGACACGATTGTATTTCTCGACTTGCCGAGGATCATTTGTACGTATCGCGTCTTGAAGCGCATGCTTTCCTATCGTGGCAAGACACGTCCGGACATGGGACCAGGTTGTGAGGAACGGTTTGACCCGAAGTTCTTGAAATGGGTGTGGGATTATCCGAAATCGCAACGCCCGACTGTGATCAACCGATTGCAAGCCCTTCCTGATAACAAACAAGTCATCATATTGCATTCACGGACAGAGGTTCGTGACTTTATAACGCGCGTCGGTACGGAGCAACACCTATGATTCCTAAACTTGAACCAATTGTAGCAGCGAAGACGTTCGTCACAACGCGTTTCCCCCACTGTCGGGCCGCACTGCTCGCCGGGAGCGTCGTCCGTGGTGAGGCGACCGCAACGTCGGATTTAGACATCATCATCTTCGACGACACCCTCGTCTCGTCTTTTCGGGAGTCGTTCATCGAGTCCGGATGGCCCATCGAGCTGTTCGCCCATAACTTGACGTCGTATCGGACGTTCTTCGAACAGGATTGCCGGCGCGCCATTCCATCGTTACCGAGAATGGTCACCGAAGGCATCATCTTGAAGGACACAAATATCGTCGAAGACATCAAGCGTGAAGCGAGAGCCTTGCTCGACAGCGGGCCCGAGGCTTGGTCGGACGAGACGATTGAGATGAAGCGATACTTCCTGACCGATGCACTCGAGGATTTGATTGGATGCACCACTCGGGCAGAAGGGTTATTCATCGCGGGCACTCTCGCCACGTTGGTCTGCGAGTTCATCCTGCGCACGAATCGACAATGGACGGGATCTTCCAAATGGACGTACCGCGCTCTCGACCGCTACGATGCGCAAGCAGCCCGAGAACTCGTCACTGCCCTTGAGGCGTATTATCAAACGAACGAACCCGACGCGCTCATCCGTTACGTCGATGAGACGCTCACCCCGTTCGGCGGCCGGTTGTTCGCCGGATTCAGCCGCGGGAAATCAAACGAAACGTGAGGGTATCCCATGTTCTTTCTTCAAATGTCCGGTTTCCCTGGGTCCGGCAAATCGACGCTGTCTCGGGAAATCGCTCGACGACTGGATGCGGTCATCGTCGATTACGATGTCCCGAAGACGGCACTGCTCGAATCGACTTCACAACACCCACTTATGCATACGCTTACAATCGATATGAATCGCCCGTTCGAAGCGTATTTATCCGAAGTCATCGCTATCTCCAAGCGATTGATTGACCACCTGATGCATCCTGTGACTTTTTCCTGGATGTATTTTTTTAATCGTATTTGTATTTTTATGCTTTACAATTAATAATCATACATATACACTTAGTCTCATATCTTGAAGGAGGAATTCATACATGAAAAAGTGGGTCATTACAGGGGGATTAGTGGCAAGTGCATTACTAGCAGGATGTAGCCAAGAGACGACGGGCGAAGAGAAAAAAACACTCGTCATGGGAACGAGCGCCGATTACTTCCCATATGAGTTTGTCGATACGGCGAACGGAGACGAGATTGTCGGATTCGATATCGAGATTGCCGAAACGGTTACGGAACGCCTCGGCTACGAACTTAAAATTGAGGACATGGACTTCGGTAGCCTGCTCGGGGCACTCAACGCCGGACGTGTCGACTTCGTCATGGCCGGTATGACGCCGACCGAAGAGCGGAAAGAAAATGCCGCCTTCTCGGACATCTATTTGTCGGCGACGAACTTAGTCATGACGAAAGATGAGTCCCTCGAGTCGATTGAAGCGCTCGCCGGCAAGAAAATCGGCGTCCAAACGGCATCGATTCAAGAGAACATCGCCAAAGACCAAGCTCCGGATGCAGAGCTCGTCTCATTGAACAAGATTCCAGAAATCGTTCAAGAGTTGAATACGGGTCGGATTGACGCGATGGTCATCGAGGACACGGTCGCCCAAAAATACTTGGATCAAGATGCCGGACTGTACACGTTCGCCTTGAAAGAAGATGGCGAGAAAGGTTCTGCAGCCGCCTTTAAATTGGAGGATGACCTTCGCGATCAGTTCAACGAGGAGTTGAACAAGATGATTGACTCAGGTGAAATCGACAAACTCGCCAAGAAATGGTTCTCGATGGAGCCGACGGAATGAGACAAGTCTCACTACCGATTTATCCAGTCATCTATCCAGAAGGGTACCGTTTGAATCAAAACGAGAGCCAGTTCCCGGTGCCGTCCCGGTTGTATGACCAACTTGCGACAATCTCGTTCCAAGACTTGCATGAGTATCCGGTCCAACCGATTGACGAGTTGTTCACCCGTTATGCGGCCTACGCCGGTGTTGACCCGAATCAGTTGCTCGTCGGTTGTGGGAGTGACGAGATGATTCATGTCGTCACTCAGGCGCTGTTGGCACCGGAAGACGTCGTCTTGTCACCGAGTCCGGATTTTGCACTCTATCCAATCTTCACGACGATCGCACATGGCCGGCACGTCCAAGCCGATAATCTATCGTATGACGCACTTGTCCAGGCAATCGCGCAACACGAACCGAAGCTGTTGCTGTTGTCGAACCCGAACAATCCGACCGGCAAATTGTGGAGCGTCGCTGAATTGGCAGAACTCGCAGGACTCGTCCCATACTTGATCGTCGACGAGGCATATATCGACTTTACGCCAACGTCGAGCATGGTGGCCCACCTTGATTCATTCACGAATGTGATTGTACTGCGGACGTTATCGAAGGCGTTTGGTCTGGCCAACGTCCGCCTCGGTTTCATGGTCACGACGACTGAACTCGCCGCTTACTTCCGTCAGTTCGTCCCGCCGTTCAACATTAGCGGCGTCAGCGCGAAAATCGCCAACATCTTTTTACAAGATGCCACGTATCTCGACGAGGCCATCGTATGGCACGCCGACATGCGCGGACAGTGGACCGACTTGTTCGCCACCATCGGACACGTCCATCCAGCCGAGGCGAACTTCATTTACGTCACGCTCGATGAGCCGGAGGCCGTCTGGGCCCACCTCGCCGCGCATGGCGTTCACACATCGAAACAACCGAACGGGATTCGCATCACGCTCGGCAACGAACAAGCCCTCGCCCTGGCACACGAGGCGCTCAGCATTTACGCAACTCAAACGACGAATTAACCAACAACGCTCCGACTGTTTCCAGTCGGAGCGTTGTTGTCATGGGATGAGTTTGATGATTTTCGCTGGATTGCCCCCGACGACTGCACGAGCCGGCACATCTTTCGTCACAACGGCGCCAGAGGCGATGACGGCATCGTCCCCGACCGTCACCCCTAGATTCAAGATGGCACCGCCGCCAATCCATACCCGATGTCCGACCGTGACCGGCTTCCCGTATTCAAGGCCCGAGATCCGTTCGATCGGGTCGAGCGGATGCGTCGCCGTATAGACGTGCACACCCGGCCCGAGCATACAATCGTCACCGAATGTGATCGGACAGATGTCGAGGAACACACAGTCAAAGTTAGCGAAGAACCGTTCTCCGAGATGAATGTTATAGCCGTAGTCGCATTTGAACGTCGGCTCCAGATAAAACGAACTCCCGGTCGAGCCGAAAAGCTCCGTTAACACAGCTTTTCGGTCGTCGATTTCGTCGATGCCGGAACGATTGAATCGTTCCGTCAAACGTCTGGCCTGACGCCGGTCGGCGACGAGCTCGTCGTCCCCGGCCATGTAAAGGTCGCCCCGAATCATCTTTTCTTTTTCTGTCATCTGCTTCTCCCCCTTTTCTTTTTTTAGTATAGAGGAATTTCTGACAAAACGGGGAATAGGAACATGACGAACTAGAGGAGGAATAGACAGATGAAACGAATTCTTGATTGCAGAGCCAGTGATTTCTTGACGTTCAACCGCTCGGATTTGATTGGATCGATTCGGAAAGCCGAGGGGCGGACCGTACTCGCCGAGGTCATACCGACCGTGCAGCCGCTCTATCCAGAAGTGACGAACGCTGAACTCGCTCGAGCGTTCGGAGCCGATATGATTCTATTGAATATGCTCGACGTGTTCCACCCGTACATAAAGGGTCTCGAAAGCCACGCCTTGTTTGGTAACGTACCGGGCGAGACGATGTCTGACAATCCGATTATGGAATTGAAGCGGCTCGTCGGTTTGCCGATTGGGGTCAACCTCGAGCCGGTCGACTTTTCCGAGAAATCGGAGGACATGTATGACGTAAAACAAGGACGGCTCGCGACACGGGAAGCGTTCGCCAGAGCGTCAGAGCTCGGTATCGACTTCATCTGCCTGACCGGAAACCCGAACACCGGGGTGACGAACGAGGCGATCGAGCAAGCCATCATCAACGCCCGCCAAGAGTTCGCTGGGGTCATCATCGCCGGGAAGATGCATCAAGCCGGCGTCGGCCGTGTACTCGATCAAGAGGCGTACGTCCGTTTTGCTGAAGCCGGGGCCGACATCATCTTGATTCCAGCGCCCGGCACCGTTCCTGGCGTACGTGAAGATGAATTCTATGAAGTCACGCGCGAGATTCAGGCGTTGGATAAACTCGTCGTCGCCGCCATCGGCACGTCACAGGAAGGATCCGATGAAGCGACGATTCGTGACATCGCTTTGTCCTCGAAGCGCGGTGGGACGGACCTGTTCCATATCGGCGATGCAGGGTTGTCCGGAATCGCCACACCGGAGAACATTCAAGCGTTATCGATTGCGATTCGGGGACGGCGCCATACGTATATCCGCATGGCCGCCTCGGTCAACCGCTAATCAAAAGGAACGAAGCCGATAATGAACTGCTCCCCGTCAAGTAGACAGGGCAAATAATGAAAACCGGACTATGCGGCTTGAGACCTGTATTCTACAGGGCTCAAGCCGTTT